>OMJS01000153.1 GCA_900299365.1 Opitutales bacterium | reverse complement strand
TTGGAATACAAATATATTCGGAATGGTTATCCTGAGCGTCCGCATTTACAGCCGTGTGCTTACAAAGATAATAAACAAATATACATTGCTATTCGGGATTGGGGAGAAAAAGGAAAACTAAATGATTTACAACAGAAGCTCCTTCTTTCTTCTAAGCGGGCAAAAGAGGAACTCTATGATTTAAGAAACGATCCCTGGGAGCTGAACAATTTGGCAGACGACCCAGATCACTCCAAAACTCTTCAAGAAATGAGAAAAACCCTGAACCAATGGATTCGTGATACAGGTGACCTCGGTCAGAATGTGGAACCAATGAAAATGTACGATAGTGATATGAAGGTTTATCTCAATGGTCTCGCAAATGGGGGAAGAGGAGATCGCCTTGAAGAAATTAAGTCAAATATAGCTCAGATGAAGAAGTGGTGGCAGGAAGGCAAATAACTTAGTGTCTTCAGGCAATAAACTGCAGAATACCAATTTATTTTTCATTTTGCTCAGTATCTGCAAAATACAATTTCTCCAATTACCATATTTTTTGATTGGAATAAGGTTTGTAAAAAATTGTAATTAAAAATGTGCACAGAATTTTACTGCTTTCTTTTTTTGTATTTCAGTAACATTTGCTAAATATAAAAGGAGTTAAGATCCGAAAATCTCTCCTACATTGTCAGCGTAAGTAATTGATCATCCACTTCTAAATTGATGCTTTCTTTTAGGCCTTGATTTGTCAGTGTTTGCTTCATCCATTAGGCGAAAATAACACATGTCTTCTAAACCGAGGGTCGTGTGTTCGAATCCCACCTCTCGTGCCACTTTCTAAAAAGGTTCTAGCTTTTAAAGATAGTCACTTCTGAGGTGCGGCTTGTTGAATGCTGCCTGCAGAAAATTATTCGATCCTTCCTCTGAAGGTCGTGTTTGCACCGGTGGACCTCTGTAAACCTCCTGTAGCGACCGCTTTCTTCCGCTTCGCAGCGATCTGTGCTTTGCTTTCGCCTGGGTTTACATACCATTCGCTGTCCGTATGGGCCTCGGTCAAGATCTGTGAGATTCTGTCAATTACATCCGGATGATCTCTAGCCAAATTGTTCCTGCAGTCTATGTCTTGGGAAACATCATACAACATTACCGGCTTGGAGGGATGCTCCCTGTAAGCCCACCATTGGTTCATTCGCACGCTTTGTGCGTGCTGCGAACGCATTCCGTTTTCCCAGTACAGGTATTCATGAGTTCGCTGCTCGTTTGGCCTTTCGAGTAATGTTGGTGCAAAACTGATTCCGTCTGTTTTCGGGGGTATGACACCAGCAAGATCGGCCGCCGTTGCCAAAAAATCATATAGGGAGCAGATATGGTCACTTTCTCCTGCCTTAATCTTATCTTTCCAATAGACGAAGAAGGGAACTCGCATACCACCTTCATGGGTTGACGCGAACTTCCCTTTAGGCCATGGACCTTTATTTTTAAACAGAGGATCATCCTCATGTAGGGGTCTACCGAAATACCCCCACTGACTGTACCCATTGTCACCGGCAAAGAAGATTACGGTGTTATCCAGGATCTCAAGTTGCTCCAGCAGGTCAACCATACTTCCAATGCCGCGGTCCAAGTGGCCGAGCATGGCTGCCCATTCCTTGTGTTTCAGGCTCCAAGACTTGTATTTGTAGGCTCCAAGGTCGGGTGTGATACACGGGCCGTGGGGAAGTTGCGTTGCGTAGTAGAGGAAGAAAGGCTTGTCTTTTTGCTCCGATATAAAATTAAGGGCCTCCTTCTGGAAGAGGTTCTCGGAGTATTTTGCCGCTTCCGCATCCGGGATACCTTGAGGAACGAGGTGCCCGTTCTCGTCATAAACGTTCTTAACATCTTCCAGTCTGTCTATCGGGCGACTATTGTAGGTTTTAACACGCTTCATGTTGAATCCGTAATTCTCAGGAATCGGCTCCGGTTTCCCGTTTCTCATCAGGTAGTGGGGGAAGAAGCCATGAGCCCGTGCCTGATCGTAGTATCCGTAGGAGAAGTCGAATCCCTGCTTGTCAGGAGCTCCCTCGGTGCCGGGCAAACCAATGCCCCACTTGCCAATAAAACCTGTGGTGTAACCGGCTCCTTTGAGCACCTCGGCCACCGTGACATCCTTACTCAACAGGTGATCCTGTCCTCGGACTGAATTATTTGCTCGAATACGGCAATGTCCCATGTGCATTCCGGTCATAAGGCTTGCCCGGGATGGGGCACATTCCGGTGAACCGCTATACGCCTGACTGAAACGGATGCCGTTCATTGCCAGCTTATCGAGATTGGGAGTTCGAAAATGCTCTTGTCCGTAGCTACTCAAATCGCGGTATGACAGATCGTCTGAGAAAATGAACAGTATATTAGGCTTACGCACGAGCTCTTTTGCGTGCGTCGAGCAAAAGAGCAAAGCCAATTTAATCATGCTCAAACAAAGGTGTTTGAGCATGTTCCATTGTCCAAAAGTTGCTTTAATGATTATCACTCTCTCAAAGCCGGTTTAGATGAGGTGCGAGTTTACGATTCGCTTTCATCAAATTGTTAAGACTTTTTTTGTTTTGCTGATTAGTCACACATATCAATGTAAACTTTTTTTGTACATTTTTTTGTTTTTCAATTAAATCCGTGTTTGCGTCATTAATTGGGCGAAAACAACACAAGACCTTAAGCCGTGGGTGGTGGGTTCGAATCCCACATCTCGTGCAAATTTTTACCTAGCCTTATAAATTGAAAAACACTTTCACTGTTAACAAACCATAAGACTGGAGTACGAAAAAACTGAAATTACGGACGGGCGAACAAATCTGACATAACCACTTCGTTTACCAAATCTCGGAATCCGAGATCTGCATTTATAATCTTATCTAATATACGATCGATTTCCGGACGGTCTGAGATCTCTAGCTGACGACCCAACGCATATTCCATGAGTTTGTTGGTTAGAGCTCTGGTGAACTTTGATTCCTGTTCACGGAAGTGCCACATGAATTCTCCGAGGTCCTTGAATTCCTTACCGCCGGGAAGAATGCCCGAAGCGTCAATTATCTTCCTTGGTCGATAGGTCGAACGGTAGCGACCAATTGCATCGAAGTTCTCAAGCCCAAACCCTAAAGGGTCGATCTTGCGGTGACACTCGGCACAGGTTGGATCGGTTCGGTGTTTTTCCATTTGATCACGAATGGTAAGAGATCCACGAATGTCAGGCTCAATTGCTTCGATATCAGGCGGAGGTGGGGCAGGGGGAGTTCCGAGAATATTTTCCAGTATCCAGACTCCGCGAATGATCGGAGATGTATCCACTCCGTTTGCAGTGACTGTATGAATCGATGCCTGTCCAAGTAATCCTCCTCGGGGATGTCCGTTGGTACTGACTTTGGTAAAAGAGTCAGGAGGTTTCATCCTGAAGTTTGGTAGATCGATACGATAATGCCGGGCAAGTGCAGGATTCAGGAAGGTATATTCTGCGGTGATAAATTCGGATGTTGGTAAGTTTTGGTCTAGGATATGGCGAAAGAAAACATGGGTTTCTTGACGCATTGCAGTAGCTAAGTCGTCGATATAGTATTCGCTAAAGCGATTCTGATCCGGAGGGGTGGTTCCCAAATTATCGAGGGTAAGCCAAGCGTCCAGAAAGCCGTCCACAAAGCGATTTGATTTTGGGTCGATAAGCATTCGTTCAACTTCTTGGGAAAGAATTTTCTGGTCATTCAGTATTCCATGCTCTGCCAGATCCAATAATTTACGATCAGGCATGGAAGACCAAAGAAAATAACTAAGCCTGGAAGCGATGGCATAACTATCGAGCTTATTTAATTTTCTTTCAACCGGCTCTTTTAAGTAAATAAAATTTGGGGAGCAAAGGGCAGCTTTCAGCGAATCCTTGTAGGCCTGCCATGAACCAATCCCTTTCGATTTTCTTTTCCTGTAAATTTGGAGTAAGGATTGAATTTGCTTGTCGGTGGGAGGGCGACGATAGGCACGAGCAAGGAAATTCTCTAGGTTTTGAGTTACAAGATTCGGATCAAAGGTATTACCGCCAATCATTTCTTTTTGAACGAAGGTTGGCCATTGGTCGATAATTGGACCCCGTAAGTACATGTGATAAATTCGAACCTGAGGAAGTTTTGCATATTGGAGACCGTAAATGAGGTCTTCATTCCCAGTTTCTAGTGGGATAAGCCCCTTGTTTTGCCTAACAAACTTGGATGCTTCAATATGAGCGTCCCGAGCCCGATGAGCACCGTTTAGAAAAATAACTCGGGGAGTTGAGCCCTTATCCAACCAGATGCGTGCCGAGTATTTTTTTCTTTTCCCTTCTACCATCTCGAACTTTGCTAGTTCAGGTTCCAAGGGTTGAGGAAGGTGAAGGGGACCAACTTCAATATTTCCCGGAACCACGGCCAGACGAAAGGGTTCATCTGATCGTGTGCCTGCAAAGTTTTTTTCATAAGGCGGGTTCTTGTAAAGGGCGGTTGCATCAAATGCGAAGAAATAATAACCATCGGCAGGCACGCCTTCACTTAAATCAGACATGTAGCCGTATGACCCCATGTGTCTTTGCGAACGTGGGTGTTCATACAAACGAATGTGGTGAAGGGAATTTTTTTTCAGGTTGGAATCAAGAAATTGTACCTCTCTCATGAATCTAGTGAATTCGCCCTGTTCGAAACCATCATTTTGGATCCATTCCTGAATATTTGGTTTTTTTAATGATGGGAGGGCTTTTTCTACTACCATGTCTGCCGCATCAAGATACTTATCTAGCAGAAATCCAGAAGTGACCAAAGCATGGCCTTGGTTGTCTAGATGATGAACTTCATTATCTGAGGGAAAGTTCTGTGTGGGATCAAAAGCATTGGTATTTAGATTAAAGAGATCGCTTATGGTATAAAGATATTCTCTCTTGTTCAGTCGCCGAAGGACGGTTTCGCCACCTGTACTGAGT
>OMJS01000152.1 GCA_900299365.1 Opitutales bacterium | reverse complement strand
TGAGACTGAACCTTTAGCTAATGAAGAGCCGGTAGCTGAAGAAGTTGTGGTTGTTGATGAGCCTGAAGTCGACAACATATTTGAGAAAGTGCAAGAATCAGCACTCGAAGAAGAACTTGAAATTGATCAACAACCCCAGTTCAGCGAGGAGACAGAGCCTCATGAAGGAATAGAACAGGATTTTGACGAAGAATCTGAGCCGGAGAAAATACCCAAGTCAAACAATGAGCTTGATGAAGAGCATGAGTTCGAGGTCGATCAAACCCCTGGGGTTAATCAAGAATCCGAAACCGATGAAGATGATGAGGTTGTTGAAGAAGTACAAGAGCCAAACGATGGGTCTAAATTCGATCAACAACCAGAACTAGACGAAAAAGCCAAAGATCGAATTGCTAAACGAACAGCCTCTTTACAAAACTCCAAGAAAACAAAACCTCCTAAGCGTACTTTTGTATATATAGGTATGGGAGTTGTTTTCATTTCCGCCATGATTGCGGGATGGCAATTTTATCTAAAACCTATACTAGATAAACCTGCTATATTGGTGGGTAATACTAGTTCGGTTCAAGAAGAGCAGCAAGGCTCAGTTGTTTCAGATGGTATAAAGAATGACACAAAAGTAAAAGACTCGAATTCTATGGTTACAAATGAAGAAAGTTTATTAAGCCAAGAAAAAACTACTTCAAAAATGAATGTCAACTCAGTAGTGAGCGCACCAATTATGGTAAAAAATTCCATAGAAATTCCAGAAGGTCAGCCGAGATATGGACTAATGGGAGAAGTTGATACCCGGGCTAATGATGGTTACACTTTAGTGCTTTTTTCGCTTTCAAATCGTCAAAGTGCAATTGAAAAATATGAACAATATCGTACTGCTGGATACCGAAGTTTACTTTCACCCGTAAATTCGAGTCGCCTTGGAGTAATGTGGCGTGTCAGTATAGGGCAGTTCGCGACGGTGGAACAGGCCCTTGAAGAGGCTAAGAAACTTTCCCAAGAGCTTATTGAGGATTACTTTATTACCAAAATCTAATGGCATTACCTATGACTTTATTTCCAAATTTATTAACTATAACTTTCGCCTTACAAATGCAAGATAGTTCGATGGTGGACTCATTGAACAGTATAATGAAATCAGAGAGTATTAGCTTTTTCGATCTAATGGTTGAAGGTGGGGTACTAATGATCCCAATTTTTATCCTGTTCTTTTTGGCTCTTTATGTAATTGCCGAACGCTTGAGTGCCCTTGGAAGAACGAAGACAGATACACCCGCTTTTTTGGCAGCTATTGAATCAATGCTTAAATCTGGGAAACTGGATCAAGCTATGCAGTATTGTGATAATTTTGATAAACCTTTAGCTCGAATTATCAAAGCGGGTATTAAGCGATTGGGCCGTCCGATACGCGACATAGAAGATGCGATTGATAATGCTGGCAAGAAAGAAATATTCTTTTTGGAAAAGAAAATGAATTGGCTTGCTACCATAGCGGGGGTAGCTCCTCTGTTGGGCTTTACGGGAACTGTTACAGGTATGATTGAAGCTTTTATGGACATACAATCCCTGCAGGGGAATGTGAATCCCAGCGTTTTAGCAGGTGGTATTTGGGAGGCTTTGATCACGACTGCAGCAGGTCTTATGGTTGGTCTAATTGCCTTTGGTTTTTATAATTTTTTATTGGGCAAAATAAACAGGTCTATTTTTGAACTCGAGAATGCCTCTACCGACTTTGTTGAACTACTACAAACCCCAGCCACCAACAAATAGAAAGTATTATGGCTAGAAATTTTCGTCGTGATGATAAACGCTTAGTTCCTCTTTCGCTGTTTTCACAATCTTCTTTAACGGATATTGTACTTTTATTACTCATATTCTTTTTACTGACTTCATCGTTTGTGAGTAACTTTGGAATACAGGTAAACATCCCAAAAGCTGAAACCTCATCGGTCACCCAGCAAGACTATATATCAGTCTCAATTACCAAAGATGGACAATTTTATGTCGATGGTAATTTGACAGCTCAAGGAGAACTAGCACTAGCTATTCGTGAATCTCACAACACTAAGCCTGAAGGTATGATTGTTTTGCGAGCTGACAAAAATGCAAAGGTTGATGATGCAGTAAGGGTATTGAATATTGGAAAAGCCCTAGAATTAAAATTGGTGATGGCAACTGAACAAAGTTCATATTAAATGCAATCTGACTCCCTAAATATCGATGAGCTCAGAGGATTAGCCTTTAGTAGTATTACCATGTTGCTTTTATTTTTATTTTCTGTGTGGTATAGCATAGATATGGATGAGGGAATGCGACCATCATTTATTGAAGTTGAATTCGGAGAATTTCAATCAGGACAATTTTCTGAGTTTTCAGAGCAGCAAAATGAGCAAGTAGCAACCCGCCAAAACCCTTCACAAATCCCAACCGAAGAACCGGTGGAAGATGCACCCGAACCTGAAAGTACCCCCGAATCACCAGCCTTTGAAAATACCAAGCCAGTAGATTTACCTGATGAAATAGAAGAGGTCATTGAACAGGCGATTCAAACACCAGAAACAGATGTTTTGGATCCATCACAGAATGCCTCAGAAGTGGCCGAGGAAGAAATTGAGATTCCCCCTCAAGCTCAAATGGATGAAGATCAAAATGAGGGAGCGGAGAAAAGTGGAGATCCGGATGGGAATAGAGG
>OMJS01000151.1 GCA_900299365.1 Opitutales bacterium | reverse complement strand
TTCTTATCGCGCAATTTATCAAGAGAAACCTCGAGCTTCTGGATACGAGCATCAACCTTGTGCGTGGCTTCACGGGCAGATTCCTCAATCTCATCAGGGGATTCTGGAGGTGTACCAAATTCTTCTTCTATTTGAGTGTAAAGTTCATTCAAAGTATCATCCACTTTGTCCCTTGCATCCTCAGGATCCTCTTCTTCTGTTAAATCTGGAATGAGTTCCGCCCGATATTTTTCAACTAATGTACGGATCGCCTCAATCCGAGTTTCATTTCTTTCTGCACGGGCTTCTACTCCACCGATGCGCTGAAGTATCTGATCCCTAGTATTCTGGAGGGAATCGAGTTTTTCTACCAAAGCATCATGATCCTCTTTCAATTTCTTAAGAACATCGGACCCCCCAACAATTACCCTCTCCTCCTCCTCAAGATCGGCAATTCTTGTAGAGAGACCAAGCACATCGATATCAGAAAACTCATTGGCACAGGCTTGTAGTTGTACGCCTGCTCGTAATTTCGCTCTCAATGTCTGTCTTTCAAATTCAGATTCACGAATGGAGCGACCTGCATTATCAGATTCTTCTCTCCATTTCCCTAGTGCTTCGTCCAATGATTTTTGCTTGGGGCTAAGATCCCAACCAAGCACCCATGTGGAGGCATCGACCATAAAAAAAGTGTCATCTTTTTCACGCAGCGAACCGCCTGTTTTGACAAGACCTTCGAGGGTGATTGCATCACTTATATCATCAAATTTTTTATTTCTTTCTTCCAGACAAAGGTGTGGAAATCTCCGGTTGATTTCCCATTTCAGCCAAGCTTGCCTTGATTTTTCAATCTCGGAGCGAATAACCAGTTTGGCTAGCAAGGAGTCGTCATCTGGCTTTATCTTGGAGTGCCCAGAACTTGGGCAGATAAAAGCGAGACGGTCAGCAAGGTGAGTTTCCTCAAGAAATTTTTCCGCTTCATCTGCAAGCTTGGGAGGCACAACTATGGTAAGTGCAAATGAACGCATGGCCCGCTCGATTGGCCCGACCCATTTTAACTCATCAGGCAATACCTGAATGAGTTCAGCTACAAAAGGAAGTTCAGCAATATCCCGATCTAAAGCACTAGCCAAAGAAGCACGCAAACGAGCCAATTCAGGTGGGACATTGGTATTGGCCTCGAGAAGATAGTTCCTCTCATCCTCCAAAGTATCTACCCGTTCATTGGCCTTCTTTAATTGGTAGGAAACTTCGACAATTTTTTCATCAAGCTCAGCAATCTTGCCCTCCATTCTTGGTAACTGTGAATCTAATTCCCTACGAAGAGTAAGAAAGTCGTCTTCCTGCTTTACGAAAGAACCTTTCTCCCACGCACTTAAATGACGCTCAAAGTTTGCGGCTCTCTTGTTGACCACTTCCCGCTTGTCGCGCAAACGATCAATCTCGGCACCCACCTGCTCAAGTCTACGATTTTCATCACTATCAGAAAGGGCTCGTTCCAGATGATTTAATTTTTCACGGTACCGGTCGATCTCACCCCGTGCAGTTTTTAAACGTGCACGCTCGGCTTCTTCCTGATGCTTTAATTCATCAATCCAGCAAGTTCTTCGTTCCAGTTCTGCTTGAGCATAGAAGGGCTCGATGGTTTGCCTTATGTTTTCCGCATTCGCACGGATATTTAATGCATCCAGAAACTGAGCATGAGTGTTCTGGATTTCATCCAAATTTTCAATTTGGTAGGAAGCTGTTTCAATTCTACGATGGGTGCTTCGCAGATCGTCAAATCTTTCCTGAAGAGCCACTAATTTTTCTTTTGCTCCTCCGTCATCAAGCATATGCTCACGGATAAATTGGGTCAGATCCTTAACATCTTTGATGCATACTGCCTGATTGAAGATAGACATAGGAGAACGCGTACCTAGATCTGCATCCAAGAAAAGCATGGATTCGAATTTTTTATGATATGCAGTGAAGGAATCAAAAATATTGAAACCACGCTCCTTTAGGATGCGGCGTAAATTATCGGAATCACCCAACTGGTTGAAATCTTCCTCTATGGTGAGCTTTCTTTTTTCCACCATGTATACCTTATCCACCTTTCCAGAGGGTAAACACCAAAGAACCTGAGCAATGGTTACTTCAGACTGATAGGCTTCATTAAAAAAATGAGCGAGAAGAACGGTGTAGGCTTCCCCTGGTTTCCGCAAGGTTTCCTTACGTCCCTGCCCAGTAGCAGAGTCGTGGATTTCTGAGTAAGCCCCGAGCACATAATCTCTTTCATTGCGTTCTCTGCTTCCAGCTGAACTTGAGGCCACATTGTAATTCCTTACACGATTCGGAACAAGCAGGGTCAAGAGAGCATCAACCAAGGTAGATTTACCTGAACCGTTGCGTCCAGTAATCATCGATGTTCGGCCATCGGGCCGTATAGTATAAACTTTCTCATGAAAGGTTCCCCAATTCAGGAGAGACAATTCATGCAAGCGGTAACCCGCAGTTGATTTATCGGGTGAAAATTCTAATTCTAACTGAGACTCAAGCATCTTCTTCCTCCATTTCCTCGTCCAGTTCTGGAGCTCTTCGTTTAATTTGGTTTTTTACCTCGTTAAGTTTTTCCGGAGGTAGTTTTGCTTTAATAATTCGCTCTATCCGGTAGAGCCCCTCATCTTTATCACGAACTTTTTTAATAATTCCCCACTCTTCAAATTTGTTGATCAAACCCGCAATCTGACGATGAACTTTTTTCTCATCATGAAGCTCAGGGTAGTAAGGTGCCATCAGTTCAGTTAGATCAAGGCTGGAACGGTAAAGGTGATCACCTTCCTCTTGGTTCTGCTCAAAACGCATCAATTCCTCGCGTAATAAAACCATGAAGATTGTTTGATGATAGGAAAGACGAGTTCGGCGCAACACCCGAGGTAATGGTGAGGAAGTTACATCATCCCAATTCTCATCCTCCTCTGAATCTTCATCCCGTTGTCTGACATAGGCATATCCTGCAGAATCATCGCGGGCGACATCCAATCCCATCTCTCCAAAATGACCTTTAATTTTTTCCCATTCTGCTCCTAAGCGACTCCATAGGTCTAAATCTTCCTGATAAATCGGACCATTTAATAGACGAACGATTACATGACGGTGGGTAATGGCTGGATTCATAAGCTGTTTCGTTGAAAGATGAGTTGTTCGACCTCAACATAGCGAGGTTGAGCTGGGCGGTTTAAATCAACTTGAATTAGGTCGTTGGCGAGAATTTCGTGCCGTGGATCTTCACCAGCAATTACTCGATAACATACAATCTCAACAACACCACGTTCTAAAGGATATCTCTCAACCATTTCGGAAAGAGTAATTTGCTCCACCTCATCCAATGTCTCGGTCACACGAGAGCGGTATTTCTTAAGATCCAATGGCTCACCGACAGATCCTAAAATTTGATTAATCCATTCGGAGTCCTCTGATTTTGCCGGCTTAACTTCAGCAAAGGCCTCAACTGCTTTGGGTTCCCAAAACTCTGACTCCATTAAAGTGAAAAACTGAGGTCTAATCTCAATTTCAAAATCCCAGTCATCCAAGGGGGCTTCCCTGAGGCGGTAGGCATGACCACGGATCTCAGAAAGTGTCTCCCTGATTTGCCTGCCTCCCCCGCCTGCATGATCTCCAACTACTTGCCTGAGTTTGCGGCTAATTCTACCATATGCACCATGGGCTGAAGAGGCTTCACCGAATAACCTATCGCCTAGGTTAGAAAACTGCTTCTGAGGATCCAACCCTCTTTTACGAGCAATTTCCGATGTTTGTTCAGCTAAATCACGAAAACGCCTAGCCAGAGCAGGACTGGTCATCATCTCACGAAAACCAAAGTAACTTTTGCCTTGGTCACATGAACGTAATTGCTCATCAGCATCCAAAACATGCTCAACAATATCCCCCTTGGATGCTATTCCCTGAGCGTAAAGGTTAGAAATCTCTCTGGCATGGTCACGAAAAAATTCTTCAATCGCCCGGAAATCAGAGAGGAAATGTCCAACCAAGTCAGAAAGATCATAAACTTGGTCACGGATTACATCTTCTCCAAATATGGGAGCCTCTCCAGTCTCTTGAATTTTACGGATCTCTTCTTCGATTTCTTCACGCTTGCGAACAAGTTCACGAATTCTTGCATCGGGATCTGAGTTTACCCCATTATTTAAGTCCTGCATTTCAAGAATGATCCGATTGAACCTGGATTCAGTCGTCGCATAACCACGATGCTGCATCGCGAGCAAATCATTTAACCAACTAAGTGCCTTTTCGGAATGCCTGGTAAGCCTAAAAACATACTCCTCTCGCTCTTCGTCATAGGTTTTAGTGAGATAACGGTGATTCTCATCACACCACTCGTCTAAATATTCTTGAGGACTTCGCTTAGGTGCTTCAGCATCTTCTAGTTCACGAATCTGTTCAATATGCTCGGTCAAGGTAGCAGAAAGTTCTTCTTCAGAGGCTTCAATTACTCCCCATTTCTTAAAGGTTTTAAAAAAGAATCCAGCTACAAAAGAACCCAACCTTCCTCGCATTAGGCGAAGAGCAGGTGATTCCTCAAAAAGATGTAAAAATTCCTCATCCATTGGCTTTAGACAGGTAGTGAAATCATTGAGAGTGAAAGGCAATCTGGGAACGTCAAAAAGAAGTTATCCCCACCAAGTTTCTGCTGTTAAAAACTCATAATGGAAAAACTCCAACTCTAAGTAACATCAAATGAATTATATTCCCAAAAGTTTTTCAAGAATCACTTAAAACTTGGGATTTCTTTACGAATTATTCCTTTCTTTGTTTGTAAATATATCCAATTATCATGTGCTCGGATTCGAAAACAGCGTGTTGGTAAATCAATCTGCTTAAATAATTCACCATTTCTAAGGTCAAAAACCTGCAATTTTTTTCTGCCTTGAAGCAAAACCGACAAAAAATTCTTATCTTGATCAAGAAAATCAATGGAAGAAGGTCGGTCGTCACGGCTTGTAAAATGGATAAGCTTCCAACTCTTGAGCATTTCTTTGGACTTATTAAAATCGTAGACAACAATGCGGTTAGGAGCTGTTTCTGCGACCAGTAAACGATCTTTGGTAATGGTAAAATCATTCGACCGGACAAGGTTTTCGTTTAAAACTGAAAGTTTCCCTTTAGTCGGATCAATTCGATAAATGGTAGCGGAATTCGGGGAACCGACAAAAATCTCACCATTTAATGAACCTATTAATCCCTGAATTTTGGAAAAACGATAGCCATCGTAAGAATCTGCAAGGTTCTCAAGCTTTCTTGCATCCTTTGATATCCTCAGAATTTTTCCAGTAGTTGATTCTGCAAGTAGTATTCTATGCTGAGCATCTATCCATATATCGTCGATTTTGAATTCTTTGGTATCCTCAATTTTTAACCATTCTTTTAGGTCAATGAATTCTTTTACAGGATCACTGAATGATAAACTCCTTTTATGAACGACTGATTTGTCCGTTTGGTCGACAAAATATATCTCATTAGAATTTGAAAACGCAAACACTCCCCCAGGAATCAAAAAGCTTTTTTTTAATGCCGTTTTTGGTTGTTCGACCCGATAAAATTCTTCGGGTAAACTACTTGTTTCTGATGAAAATGGAGTGGAAGTTTTACATCCCATCAGGGCAAACATTATACATGTCCAAGTTAGAAATACTTTAACCATCCAAAATCAATTAATAATATTTTAGAAAAGGGATGAGGAAAGAGGTTGATGAACTTTGTTTCAAAACAAAAGTAAAGGAATGATTAATTATTTATTTAATACCTATGGTAACAAACCTTAATTTAATAACTTCTATGTTTCGGACTTGTGACGCTCTTTTAATAGCTGCAGGTGCGGGAATGGGAGTTGACTCAGGTTTACCCGATTTTCGGGGGAAAGAAGGTTTTTGGAAGGCATACCCTCCCCTCGCAAAACTCAAAATAAGTTTCGAAGAAATGGCGAATCCAAGATGGTTTAAAGAAAACCCGAAATTAGCTTGGGGGTTTTACGGTCATCGTTACAACTTATATCAAAATACAAACCCTCACGCTGGCTACTTTATGCTGCGTGAATGGATCAATAAATTTCAATTACCGAGTTTTGTATTTACTTCCAATGTAGATGGTCATTTTACCCAAACTGGTTGGACAGACTCTATGTTCGAATGTCATGGCTCTTTAATGCATTTGCAGTGTATGAATTCTTGCGGTCAGCCAGTCTGGCCCATGGCTGTTTCTTACGTCAGGGATTTTAAAATCTGCCCTGATACCATAATCTGTAAATCCAAGCTGCCTACTTGTCCGAATTGTGAGGGATTAGCTAGGCCAAATATTCTTATGTTTTCAGATTTCTATTGGGATCCCTCATTAAGCCTCATTCAGGAAAAGAGATTGCACCAATGGTTGGATCAACACGGTGATAAAAAATTACTAATTTTGGAAATCGGTGCGGGATTAAGTGTACCTACAGTTCGATCATTTTGCGAAGGGACGAGGCAAGAGTATGATTGTGACATGATTCGAGTAAACCCGAGGGATAGCATGTCGGATTCGGTTATTCACTCGATGCCCATTGGGGCACTAGATGCAATTAATTTAATCAATGATAGGCTTTTTCCTTTTGAAGAACGCAAATGAAAACCGTTATTCAACTGTAACAGACTTTGCCAAGTTTCTTGGCTTATCAACATCTAATCCACGCAGCCGTGCAAAGTGATAAGCAAATAATTGGAGCGGTACGTTTGCTAGAATTGGTCGTACTATTTCATGAGCAACTGGCAACCGGAAAATTTCATCAGCCGCACCATCCGGAATTTCAATATCTTCCGGTACAAAAGCAATGACAGGACCATTGCGGGCCTTTACTTCCTGCATATTGGCAATGGTCTTGGCCGACAGTTTAGTTCCTTCAACTAAAAATATAGAAGGACATTCAGGATTAATCAACGCAATGGGTCCGTGTTTAAGTTCTGCTGCAGGATATCCTTCAGCATGAGCATATGATATTTCCTTAAGCTTGAGAGCACCTTCAAGAGCAACTGGGTAAAGGCTTTGTCGACCAAGAAACAAAAGGTGCTCTACATTGGCATACTTGACCGCCAGTTCTCTGATTTGTTCTCCTTTTTGAAGAATCTCCGCGACTAAATCAGGCATGGTTTGCAAAGCATCTGCAATCCCTGCACCATCGGTAGGAGACAATTCTCGCATTCGACCAAGTGCTAACCCGAGCATAGCACACAAGCATACCTGAGAAGAAAAAGCCTTGGTAGATGCTACTCCAATTTCGGGGCCAACCCGTTGATAAACTCCACCATCTGTTTCACGGGCAAGTGAGGAACCAACGACATTAGTAATGCCGAGGGTGAGTAAACCTTTGGTCTTCGCTTCTCGAACAGCCTCCAAGGTGTCCAAAGTCTCCCCTGATTGACTCACGGCGATTACCAGAGACCGGCCAGATTTGGGGGAGTTTCGATAACGAAATTCTGATGCATGTTCCACTTCAACTGGCACGCGGGCTAATTTTTCGATCAAATATTCTGCAACCATGCAGGCATGCCGAGCAGTACCGCAGGCGACAAAAATGATTCGGTCGACTTTCCTTAGTTCATCCTCATGCCCCTCTAAACCGCCAAGTTTAGCTGTGGTACCATCATCCCCGAAACGACCCCTCAATGTATTGTGCAATGCAGTTGGTTGTTCAAAGATTTCTTTTTCCATGTAAGAGCCAAAGTCACCCAGTTCAACTTCTTCTAATGTTTGGTCCAATGGTTGGGCAATTGCTTCAGCATCGTGCCCCTCTTGATTGGTGATTCGAAATTCCCCTCCGTTGAGTATTGCAAGTTCTCCATCTTTGAGAAAGACCGCTTCCTTTGCTCTACCCACAAAGGCGGATGCATCACTGGCTATAAAATTGGCATCCTCGCCAATCCCAACGACTAAAGGGGATCCTCGTCGGGCACCAATCATTAAATCCGGATGATCGATGCACATCACCGCTATACCATATGCACCACGACATTTACCAAGTGCGGTGCTGACCGCATCAATAAAACAACTGTCTCCTCCGGACGATTCTGCATAATGGAAAGCGATCAAATTGCAAAGTACTTCCGAATCGGTTTCTGAATGAAATTGAACACCTTTTCCAACTAAAAAATTTTTTAAGGTGGAGAAATTCTCAATCACTCCGTTATGAACTAATGCAAATCTCTTATCGTGGCTCAAGTGCGGATGGGTATTGGAAACAGTAACTGCTCCGTGAGTTGCCCATCGGGTATGTGCAATGCCCATTGATGAATTACTGCAATTATTTTGTAAAGCTTTAGCCAAGTTTTCCACTCGTCCAGTCTCACGTGCAAGTGAGAAGCACTCACCATCATGAAATGCTACTCCAGCGGAGTCATATCCCCGATACTCTAATCGACGTAATCCATCAATGAGAGATTCATGGGCAATGCCTTTCCCCAAATATCCTACTATTCCGCACATATTTCGTACTATAAATCAAAACTTAGCACACACAAGCAGATGTTTATTAGTTGAAGATGCAAGATGATACTTTAAGTTTAGTTTGAAAAGATTCGCCAAATTAAAACCTAATACCAAGAGTGAACTGATGATATTTCGGTCAATGCTTTGGCTCCTTCTTTTCTTCACTGACTTGTTTTTTTCAGGTGCTCAAGCGAGCCCAAAAATGCCTAACTTTTTGCTTACTGTTGCCGAAAATCATGCCGCCGATCTTATTTTTTCACTGGATAAGTTTGGTTCATCAATTGACCCGACTCCTTCTCTAAGTCATCTTGCTCAATCTGGATATTTTCATAAACACGCATATTGTACCAATGCAGGAAAAGGAAAAACTGCATTTTCCACTTTAACGGGTTTGTCCCCCAATACTGATTTAAAGGATTTCGATTATTCTCAATCTCTTGCCCGTTATTTCAAATCCATTGGTTATGATACTGCATTTTTTGGTTCTTGGACATGGGCGGATACACCTTCCCAGCTTGGTTTTGATCATTGGTATATACTTTCGGACCCCAGCATTTTCTATAATCCCAAAGTAAAAGACTTACAAGGAAGCGAAATAGTTGAAGGTCACGCAACAGATGTTGTTACTGACCATGCTATTCGTTGGTTAAAAGAGGTCCACATTACTGAAAAACCTTTTTTTGTAGTCGTAGCCTATCAATCAATGAGTAGACCATGGATACCTCCCGTTCGCATGATTAATGTTTACAATGATGAGTGGTTTGAAGCACCCGATAATTTCTTTTCATCTTTTGAGCAACGTACACCGGCCAACCGATATCAAACAATGAATATTGCCCGGGATCTTCACACAACTGATGATTTATTTTTCGAAATTTTGAGTGATGGAAATGAGACATTTAATAAATCTTCAACGCTAGCCAAAAATATGGAGTCGATGAATGAAGAACAAAGGTCAGCATGGACATTGTCTTGGAAACCACAAAACGAAGCATTTGCCAGGGAAAGTCTAGATCAAGACTCCCTAGCTATATGGAAGTTTCAACGCTTTATTAAAAATTATTTAAGATGCCTTCTGGCTTTGGACGAAAATATCGGGCGACTTTTTAACTTCGCTCAAACCACGAAAGAAGAGTTTCACTTCATCTACACTGCGGAAAGAGGAACATTCACTGGCGAATTCGGTTGGTTTGGCAGCGAGTGGATGTATGAATTCTCTGCTCGAATTCCCTTAATTTTTTCAAAATACAGTACAAACAACCTGCCTAAAATAAACCCTTCATCGATCGTTCGGGATATTGATCTCCACAAGTTCATCAAAAATAAATTTTCTTCTCTTTCCACCTTTCAGAACGAGTCATCTCATTTCATGGACGAAGAAAATATATTGTATTTTACTCACAACCAATATCCAGGTGAAAGCCATGTTCCCCCTCACCATGGACTGCGTACAGGTATGTATAAGATAATTCATTATTACCCTTTTGATGAATGGGAATTTTACGATCTTTTAAACGACCCCAAAGAGGAAAAGAACATTTTTCATGAGAGCAGTTACTTTGATTTAATAAATCATTATCAAGAACTTCTAACTAAATCTGGTCAAATGTATCAGACATCAACTCAATTCAAACAATTTTCAGAACCATGGAAAAGAAAGCAAAGAAGCCCTGACAAGAAAACACGCTAAAAAATGTTAAAATGATAAATTATTTATTATTTTATTATATATTTATCGAGATTTTATAAAATTTTAAGCTTACTTAGTTAAGGTTTACAAAACTCGAAAGGTATCGTTTGGAAGTATGATGCCTTTCTGTTTGGATTAAAAAAAACGATATTACATACCTGACAAGACCAACTTTCGGTTTTCATCGTTCATCCAATCAAACAGATTCCAACGCTTTACTAGAACTCGATATTTGGCTGCATTAGCTTTAAAAGTGGGCTCATGGTCAGTGTAAAATGCAGTCATTATATTTCCTTTTTTGTCAAGACACACTGTAGAGGGATAGCCAAGATCAGAAGCCTTATCGCCACACTGATGTAGAGTCCATGGTGGTAGCCATGTTTTCCCACCATCCAGACTCAGGCGTGCCGCAAAGCCCATTAACCCACGGTTTCGTAAACCGTAAGAAAGTAGTAAAGATTTTGATCCAATTTTAATTAGATCTCCAGGATGTTGCATGGGAAGAGTAACCGCTCCTTTCTCGTACCACTTTTTAGAAGAGGTAGAAAATTCACAAATTTTTACATGATGATCAATATGGGTTCGAGCAGCCCCCATTAGTCTTCCATCATCGAGAGGGCAAAGGGCAACTTCATTGGAATCATTTTTTCCTAACTTACAATATTGATCCCAGGATTTTCCATCGTCCTTAGAAAAACATACCCATGACTCGGATGGATTTCCCCTACCCTGACTCCGATAACAAGAGTATGCCAAAGTCTTATCGTCCAAACAAACTATGCGCCCATAAGGAATCGCGTTTCGGAGTTTTTGGGGGAGAGCAGGCACTCTATCCTCTTTCCAGGAAACACCTCCATCGGATGATCGTGATAACCAATGTCCGGCAAAACCTACAAATTTTTTATTCTTTAAAATAAAACCACTACTGAAGCAAAGGATGTCTCCATTATTCGCAGATCCCACCGCCAGATGCATCCGGTTTCCGCTCGGTGGCCTGCGGGAAACTACAGACAATTTTTGCCATCTCGATGAAGATCTCTTCTTTATAGAGCAAATAAGATCACCCTCCATCTGCCCATGACTTGGAG
>OMJS01000150.1 GCA_900299365.1 Opitutales bacterium | reverse complement strand
TGAAAAATCAAGGAAGACCGCTGCTCTTGGTAATCGTCGCAGAGGTCTTACTCGAAGCTTGGGTGAACTTCTTAATCGGGGAATGGATGACATGGGCAAAGGCAAGATAAAACTTCCTAGTGATTATCAGTATGACAATGCTCAACCCGGACAAGAACTCAAAGCGAATACCATTTTCGGGCTCGCTGTTGAATTAGATGAAAACTTACAAGAAAAAGGTTCACGGGCATCTTATGCCAGTTGGCTTGCGTCTCCGGATAACCCTCGGTTTACAATTGTCATAGCAAATAGACTTTGGAAGGCAGTCTTTGGACTCGGTCTAATTGAACCCGTCGATAATATGTTCGATGACACCCTTGCAACACACCCCGAACTTATGCTTCATCTGGAGAAAATCATGGTTGCTCTTGATTATGACATGAAGGAGTTTCTCCGTATCCTCTACAACACCAAGGCTTTCCAAAGAGAAGCTCCCAGCAGAGAAGTCACTGCAAAGGATGATAAAGATGAAACGATGCCGGTTGAGGTAAAGTATGTCATCTCTGGACCTTATGCCGATAACCCCAAAAGAGGTGCAGTCCCCTACTTCTACCAAGGCCCAATTGTAGAAAGAATGTCTGGCGAGCAACTTTGGGATTCTCTTGTAGCTTTAAATTTTCCCGATCTTGATGACCGAATTAATTCTAATACCGGGGATGGGGGATTCGATCGGTATGCAAAGTATATCAATATGACTGCCGAAGAATTATTTTTGGAACAACTCGGATTCCCACCCCCAGGTGCCAGTGCTGAAATGGCAAAGGCTGCTGAGAATCAGCAAAAACCAATCAATGAAAAATGCCCGATAAGGAAAGGACGAGACGCAGACCCTAGTATCATAGCCAAAAATGAGAAAGGTGAAACAGTGGCATTTTGCTGTGATAATTGTAAGGATCAATTCGTAAGCAACCTACCAGCCATGGATGAGATGATGGAAAATGGTGAAATGATGGCTGGTATGGATGGTTCTTCCGGATCCACTAAATCATATGCAAGAAAGGGCACCAAGACAAGAGACACTAACTCACTGCGTGCTTCCGAAGTTGGTCACCCTGCCCCTGCCGGACACTTTATTCGTCAATTTGGAGGTTCTCCAAGAGATCAAATTCAGGTATCACACAAACAAGCATCGGTGGATCAAGTGCTTGCAGTAATGAACGGATATGTTGAAAGAAACATCATCAGTAATAAAAATTCATCTTTTATGAAGAAATTATCTTCTCAAGCATCCATGGTTGATCAAATTAACTACGCATTCAAGGCCATCTTACAACGCAAACCAACCTCCCGAGAAATGGCTGACTTTACGCAAAGCCTAAAAATTATAGGTACTGATGATATCTACAAAGATGTTGCTTGGGTACTTCTTAATAGTCACGAATTTCTATTTGTCCGCTAACAAACCAAACATCCGAATATATTGTAAATTATGAAATCCGATCTAAAAAAATTAGACGAATTAAGCCGCAGAGAATTTGTTGCAAGTGCTGCCAAAGCTTGCTTGGGAGTAGGACTACTGCCTATGGCGGGATCATACATTCATACACCAGCACAAGCGTTCCAGCCCGGTCCCCGCCCAGCCAAAGCTCGTCATTTAATTTATCTATATATGTCTGCTGGTATGTCCCACATGGACACATTTGCACCTAACACAGATGCCGACAAAGACAGTTACCAGGGACCGGTCAGCCCCATCCCAACAAGTGCCGATGGAGTATTCCTTTCGGAAAACCTTCCAGAAACTGCCAAGCACATGCACAATGCGGCTATCATTCGTACCATGATGACTAGTCAAGGTGCTCACATGCAGGGTACCTACTTGATGCATACCAGTTACCAAATGCGTGGTACGATATCACACCCAACCTTTGGCAGCTGGGTGGCCAAAATGTCTGGCCCAATCAACTCGACTATTCCGATGAACATAGCGATTAATGGTCGTATCGGCAGCTCTGGATTTCTTGAATCAAAATATGGCCCCCTTCCTATTGGGAACCCTAATGCAGGATTAGCTAATAGTAAGGCAGCAGATTACTTAGACCAAACTCGTTTTGACGGTCGACTGGCCATGGCACAAAAGATGAACGCTAGTTTCCTAGGCACCTATGATCAAAAACAGGTTCGTGCTTACACAGATCTATACAACGACGCAGTCAAATTGATGAAAAGTGAAGACCTTAAAGCTTTTGATGTGGCATCCGAGCCAGATGCGATGAAGGATCTGTATGGCCGTACGGCATTTGGTCAGGGCTGTTTGCTTGCCCGTAGACTTGTTGAAAATAAAGTTCGTTACATTGAAGTAAACCGAGGCGGCTGGGATACGCACTCCAACAATTTTGAGTCTGTGGCAAACAATTGTGCAGATTTGGATAAAGGATTAAGTGCCCTCCTCCTTGATTTGGAAATGCGTGGATTACTTCAGGACACCATGATTGTCTTGGTATCTGAATTTGGTAGAACCCCAAGAATCAATGGTGGCAATGGTCGGGACCACTGGCCTTACGGCTTTTCCGCATTCCTCGCCGGAGGTGGCGTAAAAGGCGGAACAGTATATGGTAAAATGGACAAAGTTGGTAGGAATCCAGTTGATGGTAAATTCATTGACCCTGCTTCATTGAATGCAACCATTGGCTACAACATGGGGCTTCCTCTGAGCGATGTGCAATACTCCCCATCTGGCCGTCCATTCAAAGTTGCCCATGATGGTGAGCCTTTGTTGGATGTTTTAAACACCTAACTGTTTCAATTTCAGCTTTTGTGATGGGGTTGAGCAGGTACATATTCCTGTTCGTATGTTTACTCAAGGCTTCAGCACTCTTTGCTGAGGAGCCTTTTAGAACATTCACTGCAGTTGGGGGTCAGTCCTTCACCGCTCGGGTCTTGAGTTACGAGGGTCAAACCTTCTACCTTGAAGGTAAGGATGGAAAATTATATCCCGTCCCATATGCTCAACTGTCAACGAATGATCAAATCTATCTTCGTAAAATTTCACAGGAAGCTAAAATTCCCATAGGTGATCCAAGAAAATTAGCTTCCCGAGAAAACACAGTTGATGATGCGACTATCACAACCGACTCTACTGTATCTGAAGAACTGATAGAACAACCAGTAGATGGACCTCGCTTAAAGGCTCCTCCCAAGAAAAAACCCAAGCTACGCCCCGGTTCTTTTTTTGCCTACAAACCGGTAAATTTAGGCCAAGATCCGAATTTAGCAGTAGAAATGAAGAGCGGAGGAGGTGCTCCCAAACCAGGCGAGCCTATTGATTTCACCAACCATGTTTTACCAATATTGGAAGATCGGTGCTTTAGTTGCCACCAAGAGCCTTACGACAAAAACGGCAGGACTATACAGCCTAAAGCTGGTTTAGCCCTGAATACCTATGAATTGGTAATGAAGGGAAACCTCGATGCAACCGTGGTCACAGCTGGCGATGTAGAAGATAGCTATCTGCACGAGGTTCTAACCTTAGATGAGGATGATGATATGTTTATGCCGCCCAAAGGAGGGCCACTAACTCCTGAGCAGATCGATATTATTAAAAGATGGATTGAAGAAGGTGCAAAGCCTAAAGCAGGAGGTGGTGGAGTCGCAGATGCGAGTGGTGGAATAAGTTTCCATGATCATATCTTTCCTATTTTGGAAGAAAGATGCCTGGACTGTCATGGTGAGCCTTATGTTAAAAACGGTAGAACAATTCACCCCAAAGCTGGTTTGGCACTAGATACTTATGAAGCTGTTCTCAAGGGTAATCTCGATGGTGAAATTATCGACCGCGGAGAACACGAAGAAAGTACCCTTTATGTTGTGATTACTCTTGATCCCGATGATTCCGAACTTATGCCACCTAAAGGAGATCCACTCACAGAAGAGGAAATCGAACTCATTAAGAATTGGATTGATGAAGGAGCAAAAGAATACCCCTCCGATATTTTTGAGCGCCCGAAAGAGGAAAAGGTTGCAGTCTCATTAACCACCCCTGCTGATAATAAAATTCCTTTAGTTGATCTTTTAGGAAAAAGACTGTCCAAACCTTCGAAAACTCAAATCGATGTGGCCTCAAAAACGGGAGCATTGGTGACTACCCTATCAGAAAAGCACAGTATGATCAGGGCAGAATTTTCGTCTGGCCCATCTCTCATCGATAATAAAGCAGTGGGAGCATTATCTGGAATACAAAATAATATTTCCCACCTCGACTTATCCAGAACGCAAGTAAACGACTCAGTCATGGGAAATGTCAAAAAAATGAAGCACCTGACTTGGTTGGGTCTTCGAAATACTGAGGTTAGCAATCAGGGTATTAAACAATTAAAAGATTTGCAGTTCCTGCGTTACCTCAATCTATCAGGTACCAAGGTCTCAGATGGTGCCATTAAGGATCTTTCCCAAATGAAAGATATCGAGGAAATTTACCTTTGGAATTCTGAAGTGACTGATAAGGGAATCGAATCTCTACAGAAAGCTCTACCTGATGCTAAAATTGTTTTTTGAACCACGAGCTTCAAATGTAAACTGCTGATCTTTCCCTAGCTCTCTTTCCCAATAGTTCATTTTCTCATTGGTGCCTATGCACACAAGCAATAGAATAAGAACGATGTCTAAATCTATGCCGTTTGATCCATATAAAGTACGTGATGACTTCCCCATTCTCTCACGAAGTAATCGGGGAAAACCGTTGGTGTACTTAGATAATGCGGCAACTTCGCAAAAGCCAATCTCAGTAATCAATGCAGTCAGTGATTATTACCTTGAAAATAACTCAAATGTTCACCGGGGCATCTATGAACTAGCGGAAAATGCAGAAAACCAGTACAGGTCATCCAGGAAGGAAGTTGCCGATTGGTTCGGAACTTCCCCTGATGAAATTATTTTTACCCGTGGAGCAACCGAAGGACTCAACCTTATTGCACATTCTTTTGCCGAGCCAATGCTTAAGAAAGGTGATCAAATCATTCTCACCGAGATGGAACATCATGCCAACATTGTTCCATGGCAAATGATTGCCAAATCTACGGGTGCCGAAATCGTGGTTGTGCCGGTTTTGCAGGATGGTTCATTAGACCGGGAAAGGTTGAGTATGTTACTCAATCATCCGAGATCTTCCCTTTTGTCTATTTGTCATATTTCAAATGTCTTGGGAACTCGAAATCCAGTTAAGGAAATTGTGGCTGAAGCTCATAAAAATGGCATCAAGGTGGTCATTGACGGTGCCCAGTCCGTTCCCCATTTAAGAGTAAATTTAAAGGACATTGATTGTGACTTCTTTGTATTCTCTGGTCACAAATTATTTGCCCCCATGGGTATTGGAGTAGTCTACGCCAAAGGTGAACTCTTAAATGATATGATTCCCTATCAAGGTGGGGGCGATATGATCGACCAAGTAAGTTTTGCTGGCACCTCCTACACAGCGGGTGTTCAACGATTCGAGGCAGGCACACCTAATGTATGCGGGGCAATCGGACTCGGGGAAGCGATTCGTTATTTAAAATCTATTGATTTCCCCCAAGTTGATTCCCATGAGAAGATGCTTTTGGAAAATACGAGGGAACAGCTTTGTGACATTAGAGGTTTAGTGGAACATGGTACAGTCGAGGACAAAGCTGGCGTGTTTTGCTTCACCATCGAAGGAATTCATCCCCATGACCTTGCGACTCTGCTCGATGCCGAAGGTATTGCCACACGTACCGGTCACCATTGCTGCCAACCATTAATGGATCGCCTCGGTCATACTGCAACTGCTCGTGCATCTTTTTCCATTTACAACACCATAGAAGATGTTGAACGCTTTTGCGGTTCCCTCAAAAGAGCAGCAAATATACTCGGATAATTAAAATCGGAAACTTTTCCTTCATTCAAATAGGAACAATCTCCTAATTGGAGGATACTGAGTTTTTTTAGCTCATTTTAACATCCTTGAATGCGTTGGCATGAATTATGCCCAATTCTACAATATGTTTCATATATTTTTACGAAATCGACGAACATTTTTCCTAATTTTGGAACATTGAGATATTACAATCTAATTCAAATAATTCATACTGGCGGAAAATTTTAATGACTAAAACAAACAAATCATCATACACCTCAAACTTTTTCGGAAAGTTAAAAAAGAAGCTTTCTCACTCTCAAGAAACCAACAATGACATTCCCGCTTCTGTAATTTCTAAAGAAACAAGAATATCTGCAGAAGTGCCTCCAAATCCCTATTATTCTGCTGAAATTACTAGTGTTTTGTTTTTGAGTAAGCGGGGATTATCGAGGGCTCCACTCGCCCATGAAGTCATGAGAAAGTTACTTCATTTATCAGAGCATTTCGGAAGCATTCGACCATCTGCACGCGGGATCTCAGATGCTTATGAATTTTGTCCTTTTGATAAAAGAATGGTTCAGGCAGCTCGCAAATTCGGTTACGAACTCGCCGGTAATTCACGGAGAGTGAACATGGGCGAATTATCCTCGGCTAACCTAATTGTGACCCTAGACCAAGAAAGCGAACAATATATAAAATCCCGTAACTTTTATATTCGTGGTCAAGTAATACCGGTCGGTATGTTTTTACCTTCTGGAAATCCGCCCTATATCGCTGACCCTTTTGATCGAGAGGCAAATTACGACTCCGATTCAAATTATGGACAAATTATACGCTCGGTTGAATTTGGATGTGGAAAGCTTCTCAAATACTTACCCAGTCTCATATAATTTTAGTTTTCCCCCTGAAACCGTGCTGATTCGCTAAGCAAAAAAGTTTTTCTAGCTGTTTGTTTAGGTTATGCTTGATTACCGATAGTCAATGGGTCATACCCGTTGTCCTCGTAATTTTTGATATAATATGATCTCAGATAAGTGCTCGATTTTAGCGAAAAGCCCTGTTTTTAATCGCTTTATTATCGCGACCATCCTGCTCGCCGGGGTTGTAGTTGGTGCCCAGACATACAAGGACTTTGCCTTAGAGAATGCAAAATTATTACTCTTTCTAGACCGTACGATCCTAGCGATATTTACAATCGAAGCATTGATTAAGATAATTGCTGAAGGAAATCGCCCTCTAAATTATTTTAAAAACCCATGGAATCTTTTTGATTTTGTGATCGTTGCAGCTTGCCTACTGGAACCATTTATTCATCTTGGCGGAGCTTTCCTTCCGGTTTTAAGACTTGCTCGTATCCTGCGTGTCCTACGTCTCATCACTGCCATCCCAAAACTACAATTGTTAGTCACCTGCCTTTTAAAAAGCCTCCCTTCGATGTTTTATGTAAGTATTCTGCTCTTCCTACTCTTTTATGTTTATGGAGCAATGGCGGTATTTCTTTTTGGGGAAAATGACCCTATTCACTTCCGCAACCTGCAGACATCCATTCTTTCTCTTTTTCGAGTAGTAACTCTAGAAGACTGGACTGATGTAATGTACATAAACATGTATGGCTCCAACAATTACGGATATTCGGATGGCGATCTATTAAAATGGAGCCCAATATCCAATGAATCGCCAGTCGGAGCTGCATTATTTTTTGTTAGCTTTGTCCTGATTGGTACCATGATTGTACTGAATCTTGTTATTGGAGTGATTATGAACAGCATGGATGAATCGAACACGGAAATGTCGATAAAACAGGAGATCGAAAGAAGAAAGATTCAGCCAGAGCCCGTACGCGACGGTCTTCATGACCTTCATTCTAAAATGCAGGAATTATCCTCTGAAATACAGGTCATTAAAAAAATGATTGAGGAAAAAAAGAATTTATCGGAATAATTCTACCCCAATTTTTAGCTAGGGTTTCCTTTTGCCAAATAAGAAGTAATCCTTCATTTTAAAGCGTCACTTAAATGACCCATGGCTGAAGACGAAGAAATTTATGATTTCTCCACCATTGAAAAAAAATGGCAGGAGTTTTGGGAACGCGAAAATACTTTCCGGGCAGAAGATCAATCAAGCAAACCCAAGTATTATGCCTTGGATATGTTTCCCTACCCCTCGGGTGCCGGGTTACATATTGGACATCCGGAAGGGTATGTAGCGTCGGATATACTAGCACGCTATAAAAAAGCATGCGGGTTCAATGTGTTACACCCCATGGGCTGGGATGCATTTGGACTGCCCGCCGAACAATATGCGATCAAAACTGGAACTCACCCATCGGTTACTACGCAGGCAAATGTTGATAATTTCCGCCGTCAGATCAAAAGTATTGGATTTGCCATCGACTGGGAACGGGAAATCAACACCACAGACCCCGGCTATTACCAATGGACCCAGTGGATCTTTTTGAAACTTTTTCAACGCGGTCTTGCTTATGTCGATGAAAAACCGGTCTGGTGGTGCCCTAACCTTCGTGCGGTGCTCGCCAATGAAGAAGTCGTTGATGGAAAATCCGAGGTGGGCAACCATCCAGTAGAGAGAAGAAATCTTAGGCAAGTTGTTTTACGCATCACTGCCTACGCAGAAAAACTTCTCGCCGGACTGGATGATTTAGACTGGCCGGACTCCACCAAGCGTCAACAGAAGGCTTGGATTGGCCGATCGGAAGGGGCTGAGGTGCATTTTGAAATCGAGGCTTCAGGTGAAAAACTTACTGTGTACACCACCCGTCCCGATACTTTATTTGGAGTCACTTACATGGTTGTTGCCCCGGAGCATCCGTTACTCAGTCAATTGGTCATTTCTGAAAAGAAGCAAGAAGTGGATGATTATGTTTTGGCTTCAGCCAAGAAAAGTGATTTGGATCGTACCGATCTCGCCAAGGAGAAGTCAGGGGTTTTCACCGGTAGCTATTGCATTAATCCAGTCAACGGAGAAAAAGTACCTATCTGGGTAGCGGATTATGTCCTCATAAGTTACGGTACAGGCGCAATCATGGCGGTGCCTGCACATGACGAGCGGGATCATGAATTTGCCGAAAACTTTGGGATCGAAATCCGACAAGTGATCGCTCATCCTGATGAGGATAAAGAGAAAGGAACACTCCCCTATTCAGGACCTGGAGTAATGGTGAACTCCGGAAAATATAACGGTTTAGAAGCTAATATCTGCAAGTCAAAGATCATTGCTGATCTTGAAGCCAATGGGGTTGGTAAGGGAGCAGTAAATTATAAACTTCGAGACTGGATTTTCTCCCGCCAGCGTTACTGGGGAGAACCAATACCTCTTGTCTGGGTATCAGCAGAGAATTATCAAAAAGCTAAAGTCATTGATGGTTCATTAAAAGATTTGATACCTGAAAATGCAGTAACTACTGTTCAAAACGGACAAATTCTGTATGCCCTGCCCATACCTTCAAGTGAATTGCCACTCAAATTACCTGAAGTGGAAAATTACCAACCTTCAGGAACAGGGGAAAGTCCGCTCGCCACCATATCGGAATGGCTAGAGGTTTGGTTTGATCTGGAAACTGGAAAAGCCCTATCACAAACTGAGCCCAAGCCAAATGGAGAGAACTGGGTAACTGCCTCCCGCGAAACCAACACCATGCCCCAATGGGCTGGCTCATGCTGGTATCATCTCCGCTACATTGACCCGAAAAACTCGGAGCATTTGGTAGCTAAAGATAAAGAAGCATATTGGCAAGGTCCCGATTTCTACATTGGGGGTGCCGAGCATGCAGTGCTCCACCTACTGTATGCACGTTTCTGGCACCGCTTTCTCTATGATGAAGGAGTACTTGCTAATCCAGAGCCTTACAAAAAACTTTTCCACCAAGGACTCATACTCGGAGAAGATGGAAATAAAATGTCCAAAAGTGTGGGCAATGTAGTCAACCCGGATTTGGTCATCGATGCCTACGGAGCAGACTCTCTACGCCTCTTCGAAATGTTCCTCGGCCCCTTAGAAGCGGTCAAGCCATGGAGCGAAAAGGGCATCGAGGGAGTACACCGTTTCCTTCGAAAAGTAAATCGAGAATGCCGACGTTCCAACAAACATTTAAACGGGGAAGAAACAAACAAAGAAACGCTCAAGGTTTTACATGAAACAATCCTCAAGGTCACGGATGCGATTGAAGACTTACGCTTCAATGTTGCCATTTCGCAGATGATGATCCTGATCAATCATCTGCAAAAAGTGGAATCCTACTCCATTGACACTGCAAAAATATTGCTTCAACTCCTTGCCCCATTCGCCCCACATTTAGCCGAAGAACTCTGGCAAAGCCTCGGAGAAAAACCGTCCATAGTGAACCAACCATGGCCGAAGGCTCGAATTGAACTCCTTGTAGCAGAAGAAATCACCATTGTCTTTCAGGTAAATGGGAAACTGCGCGGACAAGGTCAGTTCCCCAAGGAGATCGATAAAGATACAGTTATCTCTGCAGCCAAGGCAGACACCAAGGTACAGTCCTTTCTTGAAGGTAAGGAAATCGTAAAAGAAATCTATGTGCCTGGCAAATTGGTTAACCTGGCGGTCAAAGGCTGAAATCCATTCAAAATGTCCCGCTTTCTTCCCGACAATTTTGACACAAGCCGTCCGCTTGTCTTAATCGCCGGGCAGGGAAATTATCCCATCCTCCTTGCTGAAAGGGCTAGAAGGAGAGGTATTACTCTTCGATTGGTTGTATTAGGCGGAGAAACATCGACCGAATTAGTTGAATCATTTCGTGTCGATGAACGCACAGATATAAAGGTCGGGCAAATCGGGAAACTACTTAAGGAACTAAAAAAATTTAATGCCGGGTATGCGGTGATGGCAGGACAAGTAACTCCAGGAAAGCTTTTTAAAGGATTACACCCCGATCTCAGAGCAATCCGTATGCTTGCGGGACTAGAACGCAAAAATGCAGAGACAATCTTTGGTGCGATTGGTAATGAAATCGAAAAAGCAGGTGTTCATCTTCTCGATGCCCGAGTCTTTATGGATGAAGATATTGCAGAAGAAGGACTTATGGCAGAAGGCCGGGAGAAGATAGAGCCTAAACATCTTGCTCATGGCATTGAAATCGCCCGAGAAAATGCCCGCTTGGATGTAGGTCAGGGGGTGGTGGTAAGCAGAGGAACCGTGCTTGCCGTGGAAGCCTTTGAAGGAACCAATGCCATGCTCGAGCGCGCCGGCAAATTTGGGGCCAAGAATTGCCTCTTTGTTAAACTTGGAAAACCTAAACAGGACACCCGCTTTGATGTCCCTGTATTTGGTCTAAAAACTCTGGAGGCCATGGTAAATTCCGGTATTAGAACCGTAGCCTTAGAGAAGGGAAATGTTCTAATTCTTGATCGCGTAAATTTACTTAAAGAAGCAAATAAATATAAAATTTCTATTATTGGTATTGCTTAAAAATGTGGTGACTTCCACGTTCGCCGTTCATCGCATTCATAAGTTATATGACCTTCTAGGTCCAGGTGGGTACCCTCGTGCTGCCATTAGTCTTCCGATTTACGGCCTGACTGCAAACAACTGTCGATAGGTTCCCTAGTAATTAGGAGTAAGGAAAAGAACGAATAAAACTTCTCGAACGATGCAGAAGTCGAAATTTTTATCCTATTACTTTCAAATCATTGGTCAAGCCAGGTTATAGCCCGATTTAGCTT
>OMJS01000149.1 GCA_900299365.1 Opitutales bacterium | reverse complement strand
TTTGGCCGGCCCAGCATTTTGCCAAGTTGTCCGACTGGCTGATAGAATCTCAGGGTGCTCAATTGTACTTCCTCTACGGTCCGGGCGAGGAGCATTTCATTGAGTCTGTGAAAAAAGAAATGAACAATGATCCTATGCCTGACGTGGGAATTCCCGACCTGCTCCAGACTCGGGCTTTACTCGGAAAAATGGACATTCATCTTGGGAATGATAATGGTTTGAGGCACCTTGCGATTGCGGCAGGAATTCCAACCCTGGGAATTTTTGGCAAGCCTTCCGCAGTGAGCTGGACCCCTCCTGGACCAACCCAGCATCGTAGTGTCGAATATGATCCGGGCTGCAAACAAAGCTGCACCTATCCTGAATGTGAGCACTTGAGCTGCATCCGTGACGTACCAGTGGATGAGGTTCATCAGGCGCTGAAAAAACTCTTGAATGATCATGTTCTATGACATCCCAAAATTCGTTTCTTGATGTCGATAGTCTGCTTGAGACACAGTTGAGCCAAGTGGATGAGTGGCACCAGACTCAGTATGTTCCAGAAAAGGGAGATCAATTGCTCACCTTAATCACGGAACAACATCATACCAATTTCGAACTCTGGCATGAGGAAGACAAGGCCCGGGACCCGGAAGCCTCTGATTCCGTTATCGCGGATGTGAAGCGCAGCATCGACCGGCTGAATCAGAGACGCAATGACAAGATTGAACAGATTGATGAAGCGTTGCTGGAATTATTGAACCAAAGGAAAATTAAGAAATTGGAGGATGCAAGGTTGAACAGTGAAACTCCAGGAAGCATGATCGACCGGCTTTCCATCAGTGCTCTCAAAATTTATCATATGGAGGAGGAAACAAGGCGTCCTGACGCATCGTCGGAACACCGTCTAAATTGCGAAACCAAGCTGCATTTGCTCCTTGAACAAAGGCGGGATCTTGGAGAATGTTTGCAGGAAATCCTGGAAGATCTCGGATCAGGAAGAAAATTCCTCAAGGTTTATCGTCAGATGAAAATGTATAACGATTCCAATCTGAATCCTGTTCTGTACCAGAAAAAGACCCTATTATGAAACTGGCGCTGTTACTGCTGATTATCGGTGGTTGGTTCTATCTGCGCCGCAAATTTAAAAAGAAGGATGGGCCTTCTTTTCCCTGGGTTGACTGGTTCCTGGGAATCATGATCTCCCTCTATAGTCTGATCGTGGTTTTCATGCTTTTCGGGGTAGAACAAAAACGCGCCGGGATGCTTGCAATCGGAATTGCTTTTTTTGGTGCTCTGATTTATGTCGGTTGGATGCGGAGGCGAGTCAAATCCTGAAAAGGATGCCTCTCTAGATCTTGTAGTTCAGCCAGTTGACTCTTGATGCTTATTTCTTCATCAATTCAGCCAAAATAAATGGGAATCGTTCTGATTGTGATGATGTTTGTAGCGATGCTTCTGCTGGGATGGTGGGAAATCAGACGATCACGACGCCGGTTCCGTGAAGCAAAGCAGCGTCTCAATACGATTTACGGGGATGTTAAAGATCAGCCTGATTCTGAAAAGTCGATTCAAGCTGATATCTTGAGGGAATCCTCTCAGGCGGTTGAATCAAAAACTGAAAAAACTCATTGAGATTTTCGAATCTCATTTTGAAGTTCCAGAAGTTCTTCCATCAAAACCGATTTTAATTGAACTGATGGCGGCTTTTCCTGAACCAATTTCAGCAGTTCTGCCACTGCCTTAGGGCGCGATAGTTTCCTTTTTTCAGCAAATTGGTCGAGTTCTTCGAGGACCGATTCCGGTAAACCAAGCAAGATTTTTTTTACCGGTTCAGTGTATTCCTTTTTCCTCCCAGCTCCTTGCCGGAACCCCCCGCGTGACATGAATCTTCCTAGAAAAGTTTTTGTCTAAAACTGGTGCTCAAGATTTTCCTCCGGATTCCGATAACTAAATCAAAGCTAGAGGTGATCTGCATCTCATCAACATTTTGAGCAGTTCGTGGATCATCAACAACGCTCAGTGTTAAAGGCTTTGTTTACATGGTTTGTCATGCAACAAACCGGATTTTTGAACCCTATTTTGAGTAAGTATCCATGAAAGAATCAGAAAAGAAGGTTTTATACCCTTTCCGTCGCCTTTCTGTTAGGACACGCTGTTTTCATCGCCTGACCCCGGAAGAGGTCTTAGTACGCAAAGGCTTTTAGGGTGAATCCCTGCAGCATTCGCTGTTTGCTCCATGCAATAAGCAAGCTCAACAACAAACTATAGGACGGGATACTTCAAACACCCGTCCTCTCTCCTCCGTTTTTGGTTCTCCGAAGTTACAGAATTATTTTTTCCATTTAATTCAGGATATATCTTCCTTTGATGAAGACATTCCTTTCATCAGGAAATTTTCCCTGTTGTGATAGTTTCTCTTGTGCTTTCTTGCAAAAAAGTCCTGATGTGTGAAACTGTCATTGGTCATTTTTATTCCAATTTTCTCCATTATAGCAATCCATGTACCGTGTTCTCATAACCGGAGATATTCATCCCAATGGGCTAAAAAAGCTGGAACAGGAAAGGGATATAGAGATTCAATTTTCTCCCGATCTTCCATACGAGGATGTTCTTCGCATCATTCAGCCTTTTCACTGCATTCTTTCGCGTTCGGAAACCCGGGTGAATAAAGAGATGATCGAGGCAGCACCGGAACTGAAGGT
>OMJS01000148.1 GCA_900299365.1 Opitutales bacterium | reverse complement strand
GGTGCGGCCCTCAAAGAAAAGCAACCCAATGTTGTTTTTGTAATTACTGATGATCAGGGATACGGCGATCTGGGTTGCACCGGAAACCCTGTTATACAGACGCCCAATCTGGACCGATTGGCAAATGAGTCTGTTTGGTTAACTGATTATCATGTGGCTCCAACATGCTCACCCACAAGGGCGGCCCTGATGTCGGGCCACTGGACCAACCGAACCGGTGCCTGGCACACCATTATGGGTCGTTCGATGTTGAGGGAAGACGAGGGTACGCTTGGGCAATTCTTCTCGGATGCTGGATATCACACAGGCATGTTTGGTAAGTGGCACCTGGGGGATAATTTTCCCTACCGTCCGGAGGACAGAGGATTTCAGGAAGTATATCGGCACGGAGGTGGTGGAGTCGGGCAGACCCCGGATGTCTGGGATAATTCGTATTTTGATGGCGGATATTTTCACAACGGGAAAATTGTTCCTGCCAAAGGTTTCTGTACCGATGTATTTTTTGAACAGGCCAACCAATACATCTCAAAATGTGCCAAGCAAAATAAACCATTCTTGGCTTACATATCGACCAATGCACCTCATGGCCCTTTGCACTGCCCGCCAAAGTATATGGACATGTATAAGGACCAACCTGCACGTACTGCTGCCTTTCTCGGGATGATTACCAATATTGATGACAATGTGGGTAAGACTCGTGATCTATTGAAAAGACTTGGGATTTACGAAAATACGATTTTCATTTTTACCACCGATAATGGAACTGCCTTCGGCAAAGATGTCTACAATGCGGGGATGCGTGGTAGGAAGGGGAGTGAGTACGATGGTGGTCATCGGGTGCCTTTCTTCCTGCACTGGCCTAATGGTGGAATGAATATCTCGAAAAAAATTGATACTCTTTGCCACGCGGTGGATATTGCACCAACTCTGCTCGATCTTGTAGGAGCACCAAACCCGCAGGGATATGAATTTGATGGTCTATCTCTTCGTAGCCTGTTCGAAAACCCCAAGAGTTCAGACTGGGTAGAACGTATGCTCGTGACTGATTCTCAGCGAGTACGCGATCCTATCAAGTGGAAACAATCCGCTGTAATGAGCCAGGGTTGGCGGTTGATCAATGGCAAGGAATTATACAACATCGAATCCGACCCCGGACAGGAGCAGGATATATCAGGCAAACATTCGGAAAAAGTGGCGAAGATGAGAGCATTTTACGATGCCTGGTGGGCAGAATTGGAGCCAACGTTTTCCCGTACCACTGAACTACATATCGGACACCGTGGCCATCCAGTCGTCACCCTTACTAGTCATGACTGGATACAGGAGGCTTATCCTCCTTGGAATCAGCAACAAAACCGGGCTAAATTACCGGTGCGTCCGAATAGTAAAAATCTAAAACATAAGGGCCACTGGGCAATCAAGGTGATCAAGAGTGGATTTTACGATGTGGAAGTTCGCCGCTGGCCTGAGGAGTCGGGCAAGAAAATAAATGAATCGCTACCCGCGGGTGAGCAGGTACCTGGGGCGGATAAAGCATTTCGGGTACAACCAGGGCATGGCATCGGGGCGACTTCGGCGACCATGCGTTTAAATGGCAAGGATCTAGATACTAAAGTGGTGGACAATGATGCCGAGTCAGTAACCTTTGAAGTAAAGCTTGCCGAAGGGGTGCACCAACTTTCTCCCTTCTTTTCGATACCTCAGGGAGAATTGGGTTGCTACTACGCGATTGTTCGGTCCAAGTAAATCGCTTCATGCCAGCAAGTTTTTTTTGTCTATTCTTGTTATCTTCTTTAACCCTCTGGGCTAAGCCTAACCTAGTTGTATTCCTAACCGATGATCAAGGTTGGGGTGATCTTAGTTTAAATGGAAACACAAATCTTTCGACCCCTAATATCGATTCTTTGGCTAGAGATGGGGCATCGTTTGAACGTTTCTTTGTTAGTCCAGTTTGTTCGCCAACAAGGGCGGAATTTCTGACAGGCAGGTACCACCAACGCAGTGGCGTAAGAGGCGTTTCTGTTGGGGCAGAAAGAATAAATCTGGACGAGACGACTCTGGCCGATCTTTTAAGGAAAGCTGGCTACCGTACTGGAGCATTTGGCAAGTGGCACAACGGCATGCAGTATCCTTACCACCCTCTTGGCCGGGGGTTTGATTATTTTTACGGCTTTTGTTCGGGCCATTGGGGAAATTATTATGATGCACTGATGGAAAGAAACGGGCAACTGGTCGAAGGATCGGGTTTTTGTGTGGATGACTTTACCAACGAAGCGATCGGTTTCATCGAGCGTTCAGTGAAAAAATCGGAACCTTTTTTCGCCTATCTGCCATACAATACACCACATAGTCCTATGCAGGTACCTGATAGATGGTGGAACAAGTTTAAAGATAAACAGCTCGAAGACTTAATGCGGCATAGAAAGCCGGAAAGGGAAAACCGGTTGCACCTGCTTGCCGCCCTTGCAATGTGTGAAAATATCGACTGGAATGTGGGAAGATTACTTAAAAAATTAGATGAATTGAAGGTGGCAAGAGATACCATCGTGATATTTTTCCACGACAACGGTCCCAATGGAGCCCGATGGAATGGAGATATGGAAGGGAGAAAAGGATCGACTGAGGAAGGGGGTACACGTTCACCTCTCTTGATCCGCTGGCCCAGAGGAATTAAGCCAGGCATAGAGATAAAGGAAATTGCATCCACTTTGGATTTGTTGCCTACACTTTGTGAACTCACAGATATTAAAGAAACTTCTCCAAAACCATTGGATGGTAAGAGCTTAAAGCCTCTGCTTGAAGGAAATTCAATGGGTTGGGGAAATAGAATTCTTATTTCAAGCTGGAAGAACCGGGTGGGAGCAAGAGATCAACGATTTCGTTTGGATTACAAGGGTAGGCTATATGATATGAAGAAAGATTCGGGTCAGCGAGTTGAGGTAAGTGAAAAATTTCCCGAAGATTACCAGCGGTTGAAGGCGAGGGTGGATAATTTTACCAAGAAAGTAGTCTCTAAACTGGGCGAAGATGACCGTCCGTTTACCATCGGTCACCCCGATGTTTCATGGACCCAGATACCAGCGAGGGATGGGTTGGCCCAAGGAGAAATAAAAAGATCCAGCAAACACCCTAATTGCAGTTATTTCTATAATTGGCAGAGAGTGCAGGATTCAATCTCTTGGCAGGTGGAGGTGGCCGAACCCGGACAATATGAGGTCGAGCTATGGTATTCATGTCCCAAAAAAGATCTGGGTTCGATTATGGAACTATCTTATCGAGGGGAATTTTTACGTGCAAAAATTACCCGTGAGGTAGATCCACCCTTGCTGATTGACTGGGATCGTTCTCCTAGGAATGAAGGCTATGTTAAAAAATTCCAACCTATGAAAATGGGCGAAATTAATCTGCTCGGAGGCCGGGGGGAATTGAAATTGAGTGCACTGGAAATACCGGGCGGACAGGCTTGCGAATTCCGACTCCTAACCCTAAAAAGAAAACCAGCTGGGCAGTAAGGCTAGGCGGCTGTTCTTAATTCGCTTTCGGCGAGTTGATTTTTAAGATCCCGAAAACTGATCATCTTGCAATTCGCCTCGTCCCAAAGTCGAAATTTAATTGTTTTCAGACTACTTAAAAGATTCAGTTCTGGAGCTACCTGAAAGAAGGGATCGGAGTAGTGGCAGCGTTCCAAATTGTAATTCGGGATCATGGGGTTTAGGTGGTGGATGTGATGGAAACCAATATTTCCAGAAAACCATTGCATGATCTTGGGTAGTTTGTAGTAACTGCTTCCTTCCATCGCTGCGGTGGTGAAGTCCCAGTCTTTTCCTTGTGCCCAGTAAGTATCTTCAAATTGATGCTGAACATAGAAAAGCCAAATTCCACATCCTCCAGCCACCCCCATCATGATGGTCTGAAAAATAAGAAAGGGAACCAGGCCATATACCAAACTCATGGCGGTGCCATAGAGCAAAAGGGTGAAATTCATTAAGTAAACAGAGCGACGCTCGCGGGGTTTACTCTTGGATGAAGGAAAACGTTCCAGCACCATGAAAAGAAAAAGGGGAGCCAGACCAAAGAGGATGAAGGGATTGCGTAATAAGCGGTAACTGACCTTTATCCAACGAGAGGAGGTGATATACTCTTCCACCGTCATCGTCCAGACATCACCGATGCCCCGCTTGTCTAAGTCTCCATTGGTGGCATGATGAACCGCGTGTTCCCACTTCCAGTGATGATAGGGGGTAAAGGTGAGCATACCGGTGAAGAAACCGAGTGCATCATTGGCTTTTTTGTTTTTGAAAAAGGAACCGTGGCCACAGTCGTGGAAAATAATGAATGCCCGCACCAGAAATAAACCGGCCAATGCAGCCAGAGGAATGGTCACCAGCCAAGAAGCATCGGGCAAGAAATAAAGGATAATCCAAATAGCTAGGATGGGACCAAGTGTATTGGTGCATTGCCAGAGAGCACGGCCAAGATGTGGATGTTGGTAATCCTCCACAAGTTTTTTCCACTCTGCTACCGACTTCATTTTATTTTTCATAAAAAATTCCCCCAATCCATAATTACCCCTTCACTAACATCACATCATGAGAGAGGGGAATTAGCAAGGACTGAAAACATGTCGATGGTTGTTACTTTTTTTAAGCACTTTTGATCGATGTCGCTTGTCGGGAATGGTCATTGCTTTATGAAGGGTATAAAAAATATGGAAACGGTAGCGAAAAACAATTTGGCTTTTGGGAGATCGATCGAATCGGGACTGGAGAGGGTATCGAATGATCATGAATTCCTGGTGCAGTCTTTTTCCCGAGTGCTGGAGAGCCTTGGGGTCACCGGAGCCTCCGAGCTCTTAAAGAATCGGGACTTTTCTGATCCAGATGGTATGCTTGACCCTCAGACTATTCAGGCAATTTCATTTTATTTTCAATTACTCAACCTGGTCGAAGAACATGGTTCTGGCAGGAGTTCCCGGCAAAGGGAAAAAGAGCTTGGGGGAGATGCCGAACCGGGACGCTGGGGGAGATACCTCAGGTTGCTGAGTCAAGCCGGGTTTAGTAACGAACAAGTTAGGGACAAACTCAGTCAGGTAAGAGTGGAGCCCGTTTTTACCAAGCATCCAACCGAGGCAAAACGCTGGGCGGTACTGGGGTTACACCGGGAGATTGTCCGGTTGATGCGCAAAAGGGATGCCGTGGAGACGGCATTTGAAGAGACCTTTTGTCAGCGTAGTTTGCACGCAGTTCTTGAACGTCTGTGGCTGACCGGCGAAATTTTTTCCCGTAAACCGGAGGTGGAAAACGAACTGGAAAACTTAAGCTATTACTTAAAACAAGTATTTCCGGTGGTTTTTAATAATTTAGACGACCGTTTGCGCCATGCTTGGGAGCAGGTATGGCCGGACGCCCCTCCGTTGAGGGATGATGAACTTCCTTCGCTAGTTTTTGGATCCTGGGTAGGCGGCGACCGGGACGGGCACCCCAAAGTAACCGCAGAAGTGACCCGTAATACTTTGCAAACCCTAAATGAGGGGGCGAAGGAAGTGGTTCGTTCCCGCTTGCTTGAACTGGGTCAGAAACTGGCCTTTAGCCGAGCCGGTCTGGAGGCAACGACCAAATTGCTTGAACGATTGCAGGGATGGGGAATATCAGGTGAGGAAGGAGAGCCCTGGAAGGCCTATGTTCTGGAAATGGCAGATCGCTTGGATGAGGGAATTATTCGCCTTCGGGAAAACTTAAACCTACTCATTGCCAGCCTTGAAGAGGCGGGTGCGATGCGTACAGTAAATCTGTATGTCCGTCCGGTCCTCCGCCTGATCAATAGTTTTGGGCTTCATCTCGCCCGGTTGGATATTCGTCAGAACAGTGCCGCCTATGACCTTGCCCTTGGACAGATGATGGAAGCAGCTGGAATTGAGGATGGAGGAAATTTTGATCAGTGGTCGCTGGATAGAAAATTGGAATTCTTAAATACTGAACTTAAAAATCCGCGCCCCATGACCCATGCATCGATGGAGTTACCTCCAGAGGCAGAGGAGGTGCGGGCAACCTTTTCTGAGTTAATTCATCATCTAGAGGCCCGGGGGAGCGAGGGATTGGGCTGCCTTGTGGTTAGTATGACCCGCTCGGTGGCGGATTTATTGGTGGTCTATGTTTTGGGAAAAGAGGTGGGCCTGACTCGGATGCAAGAAGGAACAATGGCATGTGTATTACCAGTGGTTCCCTTATTTGAGACATTTGAGGACTTGGAAGCTGCACCTCATATTATAGATGATTTTCTCTCCCATCCCTGTGCCCGGGCAAGCCTCGCTAATACGAAGGGTGTTCCACATCAAGTGATCATGCTTGGATACAGTGATAGTAACAAGGATACCGGAATAATTGCCAGCCAGTGGGCCTTGCAATGTGCCCAGAAAAGATTGCTTGAAATAGGAGATAAGCATGGAGTAATCCTGACATTTTTTCATGGTCGAGGAGGCACAGTTGGTAGAGGGGCCGGACCTACTCATCGTTTTCTCGAAGCATTACCCGCCGGTTCTCTTGCCGGTGGATTGCGCCTTACTGAACAGGGCGAAGTGATCGGGCAGAAGTTTAATACAGCAACCACCGCATCTTCCAACTTGGAGACCCT
>OMJS01000147.1 GCA_900299365.1 Opitutales bacterium | reverse complement strand
GTTATGAACTTTCTAAGTTTCACCTTTTCCTTTATCTTTCTTTTTGCCTCACTTCTGATCGCCCAAGAAGGCGACAAGAAGGAAAAAAACCTCAGCCTTTTAGATTCACTAAACTGGAGAGAATGGTCTCCCGGAGTGGTTCCGTTATTTACCCCTGAGGAATCCTTATCCAAATTCAAAATTGCTCCTGGCTTTAGGGTAGAGTTGGTAGCTGCTGAACCATTGGTTAAAGATCCTGTATTTGTGAACTGGGATGACCACGGAAGAATGTGGGTGGGGGAATTCCGTACATATATGAAAGATTTAGATGGCACCGGGGAGAATGAAAGATCGAGCCGGGTAATGGTATTGGAAGATACTGATGGAGACGGTCGCATGGACAAGTCCACTCCTTTCGTCGATGATATGATTAATGTACGCAGCATTGCCTTTGTGGAGGGAGGAGTACTAGTCGTGGAAAGTGGTTCGATCTGGTTTTGTCAGGATGATGATGGCGATCTGCGCTGTGACCAGAAAACAAAACTTATGGATTTTGCCACTGCGGCATACGACAATATCGAGCATGCCGAGAATGGCCTGAGCTACAGTCTGGACAATTGGATGTATAACTCGAAATCATCCCGCAAACTTGCCTGGCGGGAAGGGGAGTTGGTTGAGTCTCCAGCAGACTCAAGAGGACAATGGGGGATGGCTACGGATGCCTACGGAAGGTTGTACCACAACAATAACAGTAATTGGTTTCAGGTTGACTGGGGGATGTATGATCGGGCATGGCCAGCTAATAGAAAAGTAGTTGGGCCACCTACCAAGCAGGTATTTGCGATACGCCCGAATACCGCTCTGAATCGGAACTACAGAACTGGCAACTTACTCGAAGATGGTCGAGTGAAACAAGTTACTACCATAAGTGGACTGGCTGTTCATAGTCACGGTGTATTTGGGAGTGAGTGGGAGGGTGCGATCTTTTCGATGTCTCCTGGAACCAATACAGTGGGTGCCTTTTTACCCGTTGGTAGTTTTCCCGAATCCGAACAATACAGACATCAAACATATCCAGATCCAATCTGGAAAAAGCGTGAATTTCTTGCAAGTACTGATGAACGATTCCGGCCAGTTAATGGTGCTTTTGGACCAGATGGTTGTTTATATGTGGTCGATTTTCACCGTGGTGTAATTCAGCACAAAAAATTCCTGACCTCTTATCTGCGCCGTCAATCGGAGGAGCGTGAACTGGATAAGCATATTGGGTATGGAAGGATTTACCGTATTGTTCCAGATGATTTTAAACCTGTGGCTAAACCAGAAGATTTGGTTGATGGGCTATCGCATGACCATCTATGGTGGCGCCTGCGTTCACAGCAGAGAATCGTGGAAGGTAAAAGGCTGGATCTGACCGATTCTATTCGTGAATTGGCCATCCAAAAAGATGAATGTCCCTTTGTCCGTGTGCATGCTATGTGGACCTTAGAGGGTCTCGGTAAATTAAGCCCAGATATCATTAAAGAAAACATAAAGGACGATCACTGGTTTGTAAGTATGACTGCCCTACGCCTAGCAGGTGAGGGGTATGGCAACGGTAGTATCTATCCGGATTCCCTCAAGCAAATGGGGCTAAATTTGGCAAATAATAAGAACTTTCCCCCTGTTCTTGCCAAGTATGCTAATGATGTTTCTACAAATGGTTATCCCAAGCGCTCCGCTGATGTTTATGTCGATAGGATTGCCAACTGGGTGAAGCAGGACAAGAAGTTAATGGCCTCTTATCAGAAAGGACGTGATTTGTATGGAACGAGTTGTGGTGCCTGTCACCAACCCCATGGCAAAGGACTGGAAAATATGGCTCCTACTTTGGTGAAAAGCGATTGGGTGAATGGATCTATATCCCGTTTAATTGGAGTCGCCGTACATGGGCTTTCAGGCCCTATCAAAGTGAATGGAGTACCGGTAAAAAATGTGCCTCCCATTATGCCTCCCCACAGTTATATGAAAGACGAACAATTGGCTGATATCCTCACATATGTTCGTAATGCTTGGGGAAACCGAGGGGAACTTGTTAATTCCGATCAAATTTCTAAATACAAAGCAGCACATGAGCGAATACTTCCTTGGACAGAGGAAGAGATAACGGTCTTAGACTGAGACAAAAAAAGCCGACAGATGCCGGCTTTTTTAATTAAAGAGTTAAAAAAAATTACTTCACAGTCATATTTCCTCGCATCATTGCGAAATGACCGGGGAAAGTACAAACATACTGGTGTACACCTGGCTCAGATGGGGCAGTAAATGTAATAGTGTCAGATTCACCTGGTCCAAGAAGTTTTGTGGCTGCTAAAACATCTTCCTTGCTTGCGTCTGGTAGTGGGTTGGTTGCACTTGCTCCCATGCCCATGACTTTTTGACCAAATGCAATGCCACTAATTCCTGCTTTCAAGACAACTAAATTGTGACCCATGGCAATTTTGGGAAGATTTCCCGTGTTTTTAAACTCAAGCTCTATCTTTTCTCCTGCTGATACAGTAAACTCCTTGATATCAAACTGCATCAAATCGTTTCCAGAAATGGTGATCTTTTGATCGGCGTGTAAGAATACTCCCGTAAGTCCAAGCGAAAGGTAGGTGAAGAATTTTTTCATATTTAATAATCTATTCCTTAAAATAAAGCACCCAAGACAAATTATAAGATTACACCAAAATTTTAATTGAATTAATAAAACCGTAGATTCCCAATAATACTCTTTATTTCTTCTTTTTTCTTGGTGCCATACGACCATCAGGACCTAGCAAAGGAAGAGCAGCAGGTTCTTGAGTCAAAAGATCATAAGTGGGTAACTCTACGATTTCAGAATTATCCGGGCGATTTAGGTTTTCATTGAGTTTTTCCAAGGTAACTGGTTGGGAAGGCACTCCATTTGCGGGAACTTCTAAGCGGGTTACCCAGACGATGGTATTAAGAATGAGGGTACGGTAATCATCGATTGCCCAATTGCGGTGATAATGCCCGCCAACAAAACCTGCTCCTCGAGCTCCCTTTTTTGGATCTTTGCACCAAAGAAGAGCTTGGGCGGTCCCTAATTGTTCTTCCGCCTGACGGTTCCAGAATTTACTGCTGCCATAGCGGATCACATTTTGCTTGGTAGGGATCGCGGTAGCGAGTGGATAACAATGGCTGCAGGATTTATCGAAACTTAAATTGTAATAAAATTCATCGTACGCACGAATCGGCTGGGATACACCCCGTGAAACTGGATGGCCTGTTTTAGGAGTCATCTCTGCAATCCAACTGGGATTGACCGAAAATTCATCATCATAAAATCCTCCAATCCATTGGTTGTAGTACTTTTCCCCGACTTCCTTGGTTGGGTGCACCCCGTAATGCATAAACATGATGCCCATGCCGGCTTTTACTTTTTGGTGAAGAAAATCGTACTTCTCACCAAACTCTCCACCACCATCTGCATAGATAATACAGGCATCCACGCCATCGAATATAGATTCATCTTCCGGCCAGCCATACCAATGCACCTTTGCCTCGATGGGGATTCCACTGGTATTGAGGGCATCTGCTAGGAGAATAGATCCTGCCTTATATTCATGAAATCCGTGGCGGTGCTTGGTGTTTCCCGCAATGAATAAAACTGATTTCTTGATTTTATCTTTTTGCTGGATGGCTCTTCGAATTTCCTGAGCAACCGCTTCGGCAAGAACTTTTCTTCCTTCTTGATTATAATGCACATCATTCGGGCCTTTTTGGTAAACATCTCTCTTGTTTCCAATGACTGAGTAGAGATCATTAATTCTCACTCCATTTTTATTCATCACATCCCGGGCTGCCTGGTTGAAACTATTGGCCCTATCCGAGCTGACCATAAGTTTGGAGCCCCGTTCCTCCATGACGCAGGGTGGGGTGGTCATCCCAAAAATTATGGATGCCCCAGTGGCTTGTAGTTGAGTGACTATGTCCTGTAAGTTTTTGGCGTAAGATTGAGGCGTTGCCTTATTTTCCTGCTTCCACCCGTACCAGTCCCAGAGACCAAAATTGAAGTGGATCACATCCCACTTTCCTAGACCGATCCATTTAGGTAGTTCAGTAGCACCATGCTCAGACCATCGGCAATTGGTGGTGGGGCGATGCACATTAGCTTCATCCTTGAGCAGACCACGAACCAGTGGGGTGTATCCAATGGAAATAGAATCCCCAATGATTAGTACTCTTGCTAAGTCGGGATTGTCTGATGGATTAGCAAAGGCATGAACGAAAGGATCTCCGATTTTGGTTGTTCCTAATAAAAGTGTAGAAAAACAGAAAAAAACAATCAGCCATCTAAACATGTGGAAGAAGTTAATTTTCATAAATTTTGGCCCCAAAGTAACGGGGGGTTGCAAGCGTAGCTTACTTAAGAAACTTGCGTGCTTTTAAATTGTTCAGTCTACGGGTGACATCAATGATGCCATCCACCACGGTACGATCATAGGTACGACCATCGGTGGTATCCACTCCGTGTCCTTTGACTAGTTTACGCAAAGGCTCAAGAGCAGCGTCTTCGTGGTGAAATAGTTCAATGAAGACATGGCCAAGTTTGCCGGTTTCTGCACAGGCGGTAAGTAAGGCGCTAATCCAGCCGTCGTCAGTGGAGAGACATCCTCGGGTAGTTTTGGCGGATGCATGAAAAATTCCGAGAGCATCCGCTTTGGCGAGGTCCTTGATCACTACTTCGTTTTCAGAAATAGATAGATCAGAGTCCCCGCAATGTGCCGCATCGATCATTACTTTAAAGAATTTTTTACGAATCTTTTTGTTGATTGCTTTGACCACTTCTGCAGCTTTTGCAGCATTGGTGAAATTCTGGAATTCTACCCCTCGTAAAAATTCGAGATGCCATGCCTGCACTGGACTCTTGTCCAAACCAGCTTCTTTGTAGCAACGGGCATGTAATTTAACCACCTGTTGGACGGCGTTTGCATATGCCTTGCCTTTAAGAGGTTTGCCGGACAGCCACTCTTCATAAGAGGTTGAGGATACATGTTTAACCTTATATTTTTTGGCCACGGCCAAACCAGAGCAGAGCATTTCCACCACCGCATCCTCGTCCTTGGGGTTGATCGGATTGGCACCACCAACCATCATGATCAAATGAACTTCTAGTTTTAAGGCTTTCATTCCCTTAAACAGATCCTGAAGATCTTTGGAGTCAGCACCGGGAAACAAAGGGACCTGTACGCACTTCAAGCTTACCGGGGAAGACTTGCAAATTGCACGCATTCCAGAAACGACTTTAAGAATACCAGAGCGGGTGCGGGGAAGTTTGCCATTTTCATCAGGAACGAGAGATCCGACAAATTTTAAATGAGTGGGGACTACGCCTACGGCAACTTTTGTTTTGTTATCAATGCTCATAATATGGGCCTCATTTTAAGGTATGCTAAGTATTTGGATGTGAGTTGTAAAAATGATGAATCCATTCCAATATGCAGCCTTGGGCAAGGCAAAAGCTAAGAAATAGAAAGGTTTTTAGATTTCAGTATTTGCAGGATTTTCTTCCTGCAATTTGAACTGTGCAACCTGGTAGCTCGGGTCGTCGGGTAAAACATCGATGTCGACCATGCTGCCTGCTTTTTTAAGAAGGTTCCGGCAATTTTTACTGATGTGCCGTACCCGTAATTTTTTCCCGGCGGATTGGTAGCGTTCTCCCAGTTTGTGCATAGCTTCAAGGCCGGAATGGTCCCATACTCGGGAGTCTTTCATGTCGACCAGAACCGAGTCTGGATCAGATGATGGATTGAAACCCAAATTGAAATCGGTAACCGATCCAAAAAATAAAGGCCCGCTCAGATGATAAACCTTGGTGCCATCATCAAGGGATTCTGTGTTTCGATGAATGTGATGGGCAGATTTCCAAGCAAAACCAAGGGCGGATACGATTACACCACTAATTACAGCCAGAGCGAGGTTGTGAGTAATTACGGTGATGGCTGATACAAGAATGAGCACAAAAGCATCTGTTTTTGGAATCTTTCTGAGGATACGAAGACTTGACCATTCGAAGGTTCCAATGACCACCATGAACATCACTCCGGTAAGAGCAGCTAGGGGGATTTTTTCGATTAATGGGCTGGCAAATAAGATAAAGGCGAGGAGGAAGATTCCGGCAGAGATTCCGGATAGTCGGCCTCGTCCACCCGATCGAATATTAATGATACTTTGTCCAATCATGGCACAACCTCCCATGCCCCCGAAAAATCCGGTCACCACATTGGCTGCTCCCTGTCCGAGGCATTCGCGAGTGCTGTTTCCACGAGTCTCTGTGAGTTCATCGATTAGGGTGAGAGTCATTAACGATTCGATCAAGCCAACCGCTGCCAGAATAAAGGAAAAAGGGGCAATGAAGTATAGAGTATCCCAGTTAAGAGGGATGGTAAATGAGACCAAGCTAGGCAATGCCCCGCCAATCGATGCCATATCCCTTACTACCAAAGTATCGAGATCCAGCCCGATCACCACAAGACTAACGGTGCCAATAGCTGCGAGAGAGGAGGGGAATTGAGTGGTTAATTTTGGAAGTAAGAAAATAATTGCCATGGTCAGCACAATTAAACCGGTCATCAGTTGCATATCAGCTCCTTGTAGCCATGCAGAACCGGGGGTAGTTGGACTTTCCGTAAACATGGGAAATTGAGCTTCAAAAATGACAATGGCGAGCCCGTTCACAAATCCAAACATTACGGGTTGGGGAATCAGTCGGACGAAGCGACCAAGTTTTAAAATACCACACCCAATCTGAATCATTCCCATCAAAATGACAGCAGCAAACAAGTACTGAGTGCCCATGTCTGGCCCCAATCCAAGTGCTTCTCCGCGCTCGTTTCCCAAAAGAACAAGTGAGACCATAATCACAGCAAGAGCACCAGTGGCTCCGGAGATCATGCCGGGTCTTCCTCCGAGCACTGCAGTAATTAGGCAAACCATAAAAGCGGCGTATAGACCGATGATTGGGGTTACTCCCGCAATGATTGCAAAGGCGACAGCTTCAGGCACTAAAGCCAGTGCTACGGTCAGACCGGAGAGCAGGTCGTCTTTTGTTTGAAGACGGTTACCAAATTTTCGATAGATTAGTTGAAACACGGGAAGTTGAGTTTTGAGTTAGTAAATGTACGGATGATGCAGGGAATCCATTCATTGTACTCAACTGAGAAGAGCAGAAGTACAGATTTATGTATCCACCTAACACCGAGCGCTAAAAGAAGCACAAGGGTCTAACATAGATCAAAAGCCTAATATCAACAAGGACATCTTCGTGTCTGAAAAAAGTCGACTCCAGCAACAATGCCGGCAACTTGAACATTTAAATTATGATAGAAAAAATTATCACTCACCCGGGAGGTGCGCATAAAGACGAGTTTCTTGCCTGTGCTATTTTATTGGCGGAACACACAGTTCCAGTTTTTAGACAGGATCCGATAGAAGAGGATTTATTAAGTCCCCAAATTGCGGTAATTGATGTTGGGCACCGCCATGAGCCTGGTCTCTATAATTTTGATCACCATCAATTTCCCCGGGATGCAAAACCAACCTGTTCCCTCTCCTTGGTGCTTAATCATTATGGAATTTATGAGGATGCAGTGAGTTTTTGTCCGTGGTTGGAGGTTGCGGAATGGTTTGATTGTCGCGGTCCAAAAGATACAGCAAATTGGTTAGGGGTAGAGCGGGAGACGGTTAGCATGCTCAACTCGCCACTTGATATTACCATACTTCAAGCCTTCGCTAAATCAGATCTCCATTCGCCTGGTGAACCAATTTGGGAACTTATGAAAATGATTGGTGGTGAACTGCTTCAGTATATCCGAAATTTGAGGGCTCGAATCGAAGAGGTGGCAAAAGTTGCGGAGGTATGGGAAGTAAATGAAGACCAGGTCTGCTTTAAAGTAATGTTTGTTCCTAGGAATAAAAAAAAGATTGATGAAGTTTCGGGAGCGATGGGCTGGCATATACAAGAATTAGGTTTAGAAGCAGAAGTGGTTGCCATGGTTTATCCCGATAGCCGAGGCGAGGGCTATGGTATGAAACGATTTAATGATTGTCCGGAAATGGATTTTTCCAAAATCGAAAACGAGCAAGGAGTCCGCTTTGCTCATGCTCGAGGTTTTATAGCCAAAGTGGAGGAAATGAAGATCGATCGGTTAAAAGAATTGCTCATCAAATCATATGATCTAGAGAATTTTAATATGTTGATGAAAAAATGAATAAATTTACACCCTTCTACTTCCTCATAGTATTTCCAGGACTTTTGGCAGGAGAAAGTTTACGATTCGAGACACGACAAATCCATCAAAACCTCGCCGAAGCCTGTGCAGTGGGAGATTTGGATGAGGATGGAGACTTGGATATCGTATCCGGGAAATACTACTATTTAAATCCTGATTGGAAGCCGGTATCTTTTAGGGAACTGGATGGATTTGGTAAAGACTATCTGCAGGACAATGGAGATCATCTCTTCGATGTTGACGGGGATGGATGGCTTGATGTTGTCTCTGGTCAATTCACAAAGCCTGAAGTTCTTTGGTTTAGAAATCCCAGGGAATGGGCTGTCACAGAGCCCAAGCATTGGGACATGCAAACTTTACTTGATACTGGTTCGGGAAGAAACGAAATCTCTTTTTTGCGGGATATGGATGAAGACGGAGACCTTGACTACATTGGTAACAGTTGGGTGGACAAGGAATCAATGAAGGCATTTCTATTTTCCACGGAAAATAAAGAACTGACTATATCGGAGTATACTATTGCCCCTAAAGGGAATGGACATGGTCAGGGTTTTGGGGATCTTAATGGAGATGGTTTGGAGGATATTGTATTTATGTATGGTTGGTATGAGAGACCGGCAAACAATCCGTTTGGTAAAGAATGGAAGTTTAGAAACGATTTCACTCTGCCCAAGGCAAGTTGTCCAATACTCGTTATCGATCTGAATGAGGATGGTCGGCAGGACTTAGTCTGGGGAAAGGGGCATGATTATGGATTGTATTGGTATGAACAGCTTGAGCCTGAGGAGGATGGTACAACCCGTTGGAAACACCACACGATAGATGACTCGATTAGCCAGTTGCACGCCCTTACCATGGCGGATCTAAATAAAGATGGGAATATGGAGATCATAACTGGAAAGAGATACTATGCTCATAGTGGTCG
>OMJS01000146.1 GCA_900299365.1 Opitutales bacterium | reverse complement strand
CGATAGGAAACCATCCACTCACCCATGGCGTGCATATGATCCCCCATTACTGTGATTGGTGCATGACCATCCGGACGGGAAGCTGTCCATGGCTCGTTATGTGCAAAAGAAGATAAGGAAAGAAGGGTGGATAAAAATAAAAGGTAAATAGATTTCATAGTAAAAATTGGTTTAAAAACGAATGGGATTCGTCTCCGTGTAAATAGAAACGAAAGATTAGACTGGGCTACATACTCCCAGTCTTAAAAGGTAGTTTTAAACCAAACCTCGCGGAGGAGGTGAGTTTACTAATTTTGTAACCGAGTACCAACTCGTGGGTGCTTCATAGCAAACTTCACCACTTGGCGGTGAGATGATGATCATCGAAAGTTCACTGGGAGCTATTTTCAAATCCATCGATTGCGAGAAAGAAGATGCCACCAACTCACTTGCTGAGCCATCAAGAGAAGCAATCCATTCGCAACCATCACATCGATTCTCGCCATTAAAAGTCCATTCAACCGCATTCGAAAGAGATCCGGTTTGCTCATAAAATCCATCTATCATTTTCGCCCAGACTCCAAACTGAAGAACGGCCACAGGCAAGCTAGCTGAGGAAAAAACAGCAAGCAAAGCAAAGATAGATAAAAGCCTACGAAACATTTTTACAACACTCCTACCGCAAGACAGACAGTTTAGACGAGTTGAAAGTAGAAAATTATAAAAGAATTCTTTTTTACGGATCTAGATTTAACTGTCCGAAAAACTTTTCTAAGTCCTACTTACTGTGATGATCTCACCACTCTTAGGCTCTTCTTTTTTATTAAGAATCATCTTTAGAAATTCATCGTAGGCATTGAATACATTCTGGTCTCGGGTTTTGGGACTAAATAGGAAACGACGAGCCGGCACATGTCCCCAGTAATCGATATGAACCATTTTATTCCAAATCTTATTCTGATTAAAAGCTTCTCGAATATCATATCCTTGAGAAGTGGGCGTGCCCGGATGCTCCCTCTTCCCCCCATAAATAAAAAAAGCAGGTGGACCACTACCGTTTATCTGATTAACAAACTGGGCAGGAAGGAACGGACTGTCACCAAACCAACCGATGATATTTAATTTTTTGGGCTTATGTTTAGCAACTTCTGGCCATTGCCAATCTTTTTGGTAGGCAATCCAAGCACTGATAAACCCCCCTGCGGACGAACCAGTGGAAAGAATTCTTTTGGGATCTCCTCCGTATTTTCCGGCATTTGCCTGAATATGGGCAACTGCCATTGCGGCATCCATGGCACATCGTATTACAGTTTCTGGAGTCCTTTCCTTGGCTAACCGATAGTTAGGTGAAACCACCACACAACCATGATCAGCATAAAGTTTGCGCATATCTGCACTACAATATGACTTGTCCCCAAATCGGAAACCGCCTCCATGAATGGTAAATACGATCGGAGCGTTTTCATATTCGGTATCCCAATATACATCGAAAACATTTCTTGGGTGAGGTCCATATGAGACATTTTTTTCACTCTTGTACTCACCGAAGAGAATCGAAAGGAAAAGGAATGAAGAAAGGTAAAAAATAAAATTTTTCATTAATATTAAAATTACTTAGATAATATTTGGGAAATTTCCTTTTTCGCCATATCAAAATCTGCAAATCCATCATTTACTGAGTAGTGCATTCGCCTTGTGACTGTTGCACCATTTGCGTGAACGCAGACCAGTCGAATCTGGTGATTTCCATCTCTCAAGTCTTCTATTTGAATATTGAATTCATTTTGGGGACTTATGACTGAGACCCAGGTAGTGGCATCGTAATCATTACTTACCATGTATCCACGCTGGTTTTTGTTTTCCCGATCATTGTAGGCAATCATGGCGATTGCAGGGATTGCAAACTCCAGTTTGCCTGAAATTTTTATGCTTTTGTCCTCCTGCCTGACACCTAGTTTTTTGTACCTAAGACTGGGCACTTCTTTAGATTGCTTGGTTGTTCCGCTAAAAAGTGGATGAACCAATAAGCGGATGGCACTAGCATGGGTAAGGAAAGATCCTTTGCCCTCTTCTCTCCATTCTTTTCGGTATGTATAATTACCCGCCCCCATAAGTGCCGTACCCAATGTAGACTCTGCTTTTGTTGCATGGTTATGAGGAAGGGAAAGACCATGACCAAGTTCATGAATAGCACCTCCCAGATAAACGGTATTAAATCGACCAAGTGTAAATGGCTCATAATTCCTATGCTCTTTTACCATTAGTGTGATATTGTTAGGGTCAGGGTGAAGTCCTTTCACTGAGAGCCATTCCATATCCGCAGTAAAACAGATGCCCCGGTTATGATTTGCCCCCATTCCATAGTAGGGTGAATAAATCGTGACTTTTTTATCTTCCGTTTTAGAAAGACCGCAAACAATCAGAATGGTCTCTTCTTGAGGATTGATGCCCTTTTGCCTAAGTTCTTGAAATACTTCCTGCCTAATTTGCTGACCCGATTTGTAAGTGTATGAATTCTCATTTTTGTTTCCTCTTACTAAATGAAGCACAACTTTTCCGTTTTGTATATCCAGAGAAATTGTTAACGGACCGTATCCTAAGCGAATCATTTCAGATCGATAAAATTCTTGAAAGTCACAAAGAATTCCATCCCATCGCTTCGAGAAATCCTTCAACGGAGCCTTATCAGCAGGATGAAAATAAACGACTCTCAAAAATTTCTTTTTTTTAATCTCTTCAGTCTCTTGCCACACCGAGAATTGACGAGAAATATATTCAGTCTTTTGTTTTTGATTACTCACCAGACTCCAATCAAAAGAACTCTTCCTAATATTTTCGTTGCCTAACAATGTGCTAATCAAGGCGGTTCCAAATAAAAGAAATTTTGTAAGATGAAAAAATTTTGAAGGAAGCATATTCACTGAATTCAAATAAAGTTGTATGAATAAAGACTCATTTCAATGAAGTTTTCGTACTGGTTAAGAAAT
>OMJS01000145.1 GCA_900299365.1 Opitutales bacterium | reverse complement strand
GTCTAGACAGGTATGTGATTTTGGAATAGGAGTTGAAGGTTTACGAAAATGACCAGCCTACAAATCTTGCTTATCTTCATGCTCACCTTAAAGTTTTTCTGTGAGTTGTTTCTTGCTTCAATCAACCTAAGAAGGATTAAGCAAAATTATGATTCTATTCCCAAATGTATACTGGAATATATGTCTCAGGAAGAATGGGTAAAATGTTCTGATTACACAGTTGCCAAAACTCATTTTGGGATTTTTGAAAATTTATTTTCGTTTTTGATTTCCTTTTTCATTTTAATTTTTCTTCTGCCCCTCTATTGCGACGCGTGGAACTCTTTTTTTGGAGTTGGAATTTGGCAATCTGCCATTGCCACTGCCGCATTTCTTTTACTTCTTCAACAACTAGAACTACCCTTTGATTGGTACAAACAATTCAAGTTGGAAGAAAGGTTTGGATTTAATAACCAGACAACTAAGCTTTGGTTTACAGATAAAATTAAAGAGTTTCTTATTGGTTGCCTATTATTAACCGGCTTAATTGCTCTTCTTCATTTTCTTCATGCTCAATTATCTAAATTTTCACAAGACTTTTGGTGGATCTTTGTCTTTGTTACTCTTTTTCTATTTCAGATCACCCTCATGGTGCTGTGGCCTCGTTTGATAATTCCATTGTTTAACACTTTGAAACCATTAGAGAATTACGAATTGCGTGACAAACTTAGGAATCTTTCTGATAAAACAGGTTTCAAAACGAAGGAAATTCAAGTCATTGACGGAAGTAAAAGATCGGCTCATGCCAATGCTTTTTTCACAGGTTTTGGGAAGTTTCGAAAAATTGTTCTTTACGATACATTGTTGAATCAAATGAATCAGAAGGAGGTTATTAGTGTAGTAGCTCATGAAATCGGTCATTATAAACTTGGGCACATTCCCAAGCGTTTAGCCACCTCCTTTATTTTTGGGCTACTTTTTTTCTTCATCCTCGCTCAAACGCTTAATAGTTCTTGGCTCGTTGAACAGTTAAACCTTCCCGTTTCATTTGCTGGCTTAATTGGACCAGTTCTGCTGGTATTTACTTTATTTGGTGGATCGATTACCTACTGGTTCAGTCCTTTTTCGAATTATTTTTCACGCCGACATGAATTTGAGGCAGATAATTTTGCAATCTCTTCGGCGAGTTCACCCAAAGATTTGTCAAGTGCATTGAAAAAGTTAAGTGCGAAAAACCTTAGTTATCCTCTGCCGCACCCTTGGGTTTCCTTTTTTTATCATTCACACCCAAGTTTGCCAGAAAGAGATTTGAACATTTGCAAACAAAATTAGTTTTGAAAAAGATGTTCAGTTGGAATCTCTGTGAATGCTTGAAATACAAATAGAATGAAATAATAAGGCACTGAATACTCCAGACAGATTCATGATAATATCTCCCGCAGACGGAAATCTTTGGGGAATGAAAAATTGAGTTAATTCATTTATCACAGCAAAAGAAATGGTAATGAAGAGAGTGTAGAGCAGTGTAGGTAACGTTTGATGAACCCTTCGGATATACCATGCCCAAAGCCATGTAAATAAGAAGAAGAGTGGAAAATGGCTTAAATCTTGAAACCAAAAGGGATAATCGAAAATACCTTCAGAAATTTGAATAAAAAGGTCATGGGCCGCAGCATCTTTGAGGGCATCTGGTTTGGGAATGCCGGTAAGTCCTTGAATGACTAAGGAATATGAGATGGGGATAAGAATCCACACCTTCGAGCGTGTTGGTGCAAAAAACCACCATAATTTTTTCAACTCAGTCGACATTGCTATCTGATTTAATTTAATCTAATTTTAAACTAGTCTACTCGCCATGCCTATTTACGAATTTTTTTCACCAAATACTAATAAGATCTATTCTTTTTATTCAAGAAGACTTATTAGTAGCAAAGATGTACCTAATTGTCCTGATGGTAAAAATTTCCCGATGGAAAAATTAATCAGTGGGTTTTCGATAACTGGAAAAAATGGCAAGGACGAAGAACTGAATAATGGGATAGAGGATAATACCGAATCAGATCCTTTTGCAAAATTGGACGATAATCAATCTGCCCACGTAATGAAAGAAATGGAAAAGGCAATGAGTGGGATGGATGATGAAAATCCAGACCCTCGTCAAATGGGATCTCTAATGCGTCGTATGTGTGAAATGACTGGAGAAAAGATGGACAATGTCATGGAAGAAGTGGTGCGAAAACTGGAAGAAGGTGCGAACCCAGAGGAATTGGAAGCAAAAATGGAAGGAATCATTGATGACGCAGATGCCACAGAGGAAGGAAACGAAGGTGCTCAAACTAGCAAGGCACGAAAGCAGAAATCTCGAATGCTTTTAACCCGTGATCCAGAACTTTATGAAATGGAAGATTTTTTACCTAGGTGATTGTACTTATGCGAAAATTAATTTTCTTTTGTTTTTTAATTCAAATGGGTTGTGAGTATGAACTACTCGAAGATATTAGCGATTGGAATGGAACCAATGAGGAATTTCTTCTTTCTTTTGATCAAAGAAATAGTGAGGAACTAAATGGTACTTCCTTACTTGTTGATAAAAGATCGGGCACCCCATTCACCGGTGAGGTTAGTAGAAAAGAAGATAATCGAGAAACACAGCAGACTTTTAAAAGCGGTCTTTTGAATGGTAAAAGCGTGAAAAAATCTTCGGATGGATCTTGGGTGGAGGCAAATTACCAGAATGGTCGGTTGCATGGAAATATGATTTTTTTTAATTCCAACGGTAAAGTTAGGTCAATTATGACTTATGAGGAAGGAAAGAGAGTAATCTCGAGAGATTAATTATCTTTCTTGAGACCTTGGGTCGGAGGGCAAATAAAAGAAAAAGGTGGTTCCTTTTCCGAGTTTGGAATTAAACCCTATCTTTCCTTTATGATCCTCGACAAATAATTTACAATTGTACAAGCCAAAGCCGGAGCCAGCATGTGAACTTTTGGTTGTAAAAAAAGGATCAAAGATTTTGTCAAAAATATCTTCAGAAATTCCCGATCCGTTATCTGAAATTATGATCTCCGCACCATCTTTGGGTGCTTTCATTTTTTTACCCAAATGATTTGGAGTTAAAGAAGCACCGCGTTTTATTTTTTTTAGGCTAATTTTTATTTTTCCTTTTTTTTCAATTACATCTCGTGCGTTAATGACTAAATTTAATATGACCTGCCGGAATCCGGTTTCTTCAATATAAGCATGGATTGGATCTTTGCTAAAATCCGTCACAATTTTAGTATTTGGTGGTAGCAAAATTCCCACTAAATCCATTTGATCCCCCAATAGGGTAGCTAAATTATGATGAGACCGAACTGCTGGTTTATCTCGGTGAAGATCAATAATTCGACGTACTAATTTTTGTGCCTGTAGCGCACTTTTCTTAATTTGACCCATTCCATTGGCCATTGGGTCATCTTTTTTCATCATTGAATAATAAAGTTCGCTAATAGAAAAGATTCCGGCCATGAGATTGCTAAAGTCATGTACCAGACCATTAGTCAGAGTTGTTAATCCCTCTCGCCAGACTGAATTTGTAAGGCGGTGTTCGGCTATCGCTTGTCTGGTTATATCGATGAACACCCCGTCAAAACCAAGAATTTTGTTCGTTGTGGTGATTATGGGTGTTCTCACATCCAGAAGATAAACAATTTTATCGGCTGGAGGCACATGTACCCGGTAGCTTAAACTAAATGTCTCCCTAATATTTTCATGGGATTTTAACTCCCGTTGAAAATATTCTCTGTCTTGTTCAGAAATCTTTTCCAAAAATAAACCACCGTTTCGATACATTTCTTTAAAATCGAAAGGAAAAAGTTTTTGAACTCCTCGGGATAAATAACTGAAAGTCATATCTGGTCTTTGAGTAAAAAAGATACCCGGGAAATTACTCACATAATCAGATAATCGGCTTTCTGCTTTTTGTAGACGGATTAGGGTATTTGCAAGTGCTCTGGGGTCTTTCATTAGATCCCCCATGAATGCTTTTTTTAAAGATTCATGAGGAGCAAGTGCAGGGGAGAGGGATAAAACCCCCATAGTTTCATACCTGCAATATGTCAGGGCTATTCCTAGAGATGATTCTGATTCATTGGATGAAATGGGAAGGAAATTTTCGAAGGATTTTTGATGAAAGTTTTTATCGAGAACAAATTTCCATGATGGATCAAGCTCTGTAACCAAGTTGTAAAAGTGCTGTCCCACTAAATTTTTTGAAGAGGCTCCTATCCATGAGCTAAATGAGTCCATCGAATGAAGGATTACTCCATTCCTATCCAATGCAACTTGGCTAATCTCGAAGTTGGGAATTTTCAATTTTCACCTTATTGTATTCAAGAATTTCTCTTTATTGGCAACCATTCATGGTAATATCTGCACTTTCCTTTCGATTTTAGTCTACATTTCTTGCTAGTTTGGCATGAGTATTGCATTGGATTTGTCCGATGACCGCCATTCTCGACAACCTTTACAGCCAAGAAAATTATTTAATTTCTAAAAAGTTACTCGATGCTACCCACCTGAGGCATGAGGCTCTTTCAAACAACCTTGCTAATGTCGAAACCCCTGGATTTAAGCGTAGGGATTTGCCTGAGAACTTTTCTGTGGAATTACGAAGGGCAGTTGACCGTAAAGACTTTAGGCGTGTAAAGGATCTTTACCCGAGAAGTGTTGAAGACCGCCAAGCGAAACCCGTAAGAATGGATGGTAATACGGTTCAGCTTGATGAAGAAATGCTGGCGATGAACAGAAATGCCTTGAATTACGAGTATCTCTCAAGCTCTGTGGGTGGAACCTTGAAAGAACTTAACTTAGCAATCAAAGGAAGGGTATAACTTTTATGACGATGAACTTAATCCCCGGTGTCGAATCGACTGGCAGTGCCCTGTCAGCAGAAAAGATCCGACTCGAAATCATTGCCCAAAACATTGCTAATTCAAATACTACCCAAGACGCATCTGGTAATGTTTACAAGCGTAAGGAAGTCGCTTTCGAGGAGTTCGTAAAAATGCCTGAAAGACGGATTCCAGGTTATGTGGACGAGAACTTATACCAAGGTGTTCGAGTAGTGGATGTTTATGACGATCAAACTCCTGGAAGAATGATTTTTAATCCCGGTCACCCACATGCAAATGAAGATGGTATGGTAGAGATGCCCAATGTTGATGTGTCCCGTGAAATGATAGATTTAATTAGTGCTTCAAGGGCTTATGAAGCTAATCTTTCAGTAGTAAAAACTTCCCGTCGTATGGCTCAACAAGCCCTTGCCATCGGTCGCTAAATTATTCTGCCATGGATGCCGTATCTTCACTTCCCTCCCTCAATGACTTGCTTAGGCAAAACCCGAATCTTAACCCTCAAAAATTTTCGACCAAGTTAAATTCTGAGATATACTCCCCTAGTGGCGTTTCCCCCTCATCGATCAGCAATCCTCCGCTCATCGATAAAACCTCTCCCGTTGACCGTGTAACCGCACCTGGTTTTGCTGATATGTTTGAGCGGTTTGTTCGTGGGGTAGACCACAAGAAAAAAATATCTGCGAAAGAAACGCAGGACTTAATTCTTGGCCGGTCTGATAATATCCATGAAGCAGTTGTTAAATCGGAAGAAGCCAAGGTTGCTTTCAACCTGATGATTGAAGTGCGTAATAAACTTGTAGATTCTTACAAAGAACTCATGCGCATGCAGGTGTAGGGGACAATATTTTTTAAATGAAGGAAAGATTAAATAGACTCACCGAAGTTTGGAATGCTCTAAACACTTCTCAAAAATTCTCCCTAGTTGGTGCCTTAGTTGGTATTCTTCTAGTCAGTGCAGCAATTCTCTCCTTTTCTGGTGGGAGCAAGGACCTCCGACCACTGGTTAGTGGTGCTGATGCTGCGGATTTAGGTGAAGTTACTGAGGTATTAAAAGCAAACCAAATTGAGTTTGAGTATAGCCAAGGTGGCGATTCCATATTAGTGCCTGCAGACAAAGTAGCAACTGCCCGAATGGAACTTGCTATGAAAGGCTTGCCCAAGAGTGGTGACGTTGGGTACGAAATTTTTGATGAAGGGAACTTTGGAATAAGTGATTTTGTCCAGCGCACCAATCATACCCGTGCCATACAGGGTGAGCTTGCACGGACCATTTCTATGATGGATGCAATTCGTTCGGCTAAAGTTTTTGTTGTTAAACCTGAAAATAATCTTCTCCTAAGTGAAGATCCGAATGATCGCCCAAGTGCTTCCGTTTATGTCGATACGGGGGGGAATACCCTCGATAGAAGAAATGTAAATGCAATTCAATTTCTAGTTGCCCGGGCAGTTAAAGGTATTAACAAATCCAATGTTGCTGTTCTTGACAACCAAGGGAATTTACTATCAGACGAGGGTGAAGCAGATGGAGCCGCTGGAGTTGTTGGTCAAATGATGAAAGCCTATCAGGCTCAAGAGCGACGACTTGAGGAAAAAATTGAGACCATGCTTGCTCGGATAGTAGGTAAGAACAATGTGGTGGCCCGTGTCTCCGTCAATTTGAACACTAAATCTTCTACGCTGTTGGATGAAAAATTTGACCCTGAAGGTCAAGTGCCCAGGACTCAAACATCCGATAAGGACTCCGCCACAACCGTTGAAACAAAGCCTCAGAACCGTGGTGCTGGTATGGGTGCAAATGTTCCTAATGTGAGCCAAGACGCCACAGAACAAGAACCATTGACGGCTCAGAGTGATGAAAAGCGTGAGAGTAAAACAACTGATTTTGAGATTAGCCGTACTCTAAGAGAAGAAGTTCAAGAACCTGGTTCTATAGTCGGTCGGAGTGCTGCTGTTCTCATCGCGAAGGGAGAATCTCCTCGAACTTCTCAGGAAATTGATGGAATACGAGATGCGGTTGTCAATGCAATCGGAGCAAGATTTGACCAACTTGATCTCGATACCCATGTTACTGTACACGAAGTAGAATTCTTGCCTGCATTTGTTGGTCCAGCAGGAGAAACCCTTAACCAGTTTCAGCAGATTCTTGACAATTATGGTCCACATTTAAAAAACCTATTGGGTGTTATTTTGGCTCTAGTAATATTTGTGGTGTTTTTAAGAATGTTGAAAAAATTCAAACCTAGCGATGCCGAGGTACAGATATTAAACGAAGATGATCAGCAATTATTATCTGGTACAAGGAGTCTAGGGAGTGGCTTAACCCCTGAACTACTCAACGATCTGATACAGGAAAAACCAGATAATGTGGGCACCGCTCTTAAACGCTATCTAGAGACGGGTACTTCAGGATAGCAACTCATTTTGCCCAAACTATTTTTTCATGGACGAAGTAGAGGAAGAAGAAAGTATAGCAGATCGCTACGCCCGATTATCCAGGCATGAAAAACTGGCTTTGCTGATGATTGCACTGGGTCCAGATGCCTCTTCCACCTTACTTAAGAGGTTTGATCAAAAGGATGCGGACAGTATTTGCAAAAAAATTGCAGATTTTCCTTTGGTTAACCAAGAAATGAAAGACTGTGTCTTGGAGGAATTTTCTGAGATTATTGAATCTAGTGTTAATTCCAACTTAGGAGGGCTTTCCTTTGCCCGCAAGACCCTTGAGTTAGCACATGGAGATTTTAAAGCGAATAATATTTTAAACCGTATATCTCCTGTGCGTGACTCCCTTGAGTTCATGGAGGACATTAAGGAAATGGATCCAGGGCAGATCTACAATGTCCTAAGATTTGAGCAACCTCAAACTATTGCCTTTATTCTTTCCAATTTGGAGGCGGATAAAGGATCTGAAGTCTTGTTGATGATGCCTCCCAATGTTCAAGAACAAGTGGTCGAGCGAGTTGGTGCAATGGAAACGACTCCATTGGCTCAGGTCGAGTTGGTGGCTAATACATTGGGTGCTAGGATTGGACAAAAAGGCCAGTCGCCCAGGGTTGTTTCTGGTGGAGTCAAAGCAGCTGCAGATCTTTTAAATTGGTTTGATAAAGAGCAAAGCAAAGAGCTTTTGAAAAGTATCGAAAAACGAAACCCAAAGTTGGGTGGATCAATTCGACAAAGAATGTTTCGTTTCGAAGATATTGTTCGGCTTAGCCCGGGCGATATTTCTAAAATCACTAAAGAGGTTGATCAAGACGACTTGGTCATTGCGATGAAAAACGCCTCCCCTGAACTCAAAAAAGCAATCTATTCAACTATGTCAAAAAGGGCAGTTGAAGCACTTGAAGAGCAACTTGGTTTCCTAGGTCCTAAACGACTCTCGGAGATCGAATCTGCTCAGGATCGGGTAATCCAAATTGTTCGTGAGCTTGAAGAAGATGAAGAAATCATCCTTGATACAGGAGGAAGCGATATTGTCGTTCAATAAAAAGATCATCTTCCCTGAACCACCAACAGGGTTCAGTGTAAAATCGGTCATGCCTCCTCCCGTATCTTTGGAGAAACTTAATTCAAAATCTCAAGAATCCTTTGAGGAGGGAAAGCAGAAAGCCAAAGAGTTTTATTTGGAAGAGATAAAGCAGTTAAAAGATCAATTAGCTGTTAAACAAAACGAATTGCTCGACCAACTAAATCAACGAACTGAACAATTACTTGATACCTTAGATAAAAACTTACCAAATTTGGTCATGGAAATTGTGCAAAAAATTTTGCCCAGTATCAAGCTGAGTGCTTCTGAAATTGAAGGAAATGTTCGTGCTCTGATCAAAGAATTTTCAGATGAGGAAGAAAAGCTCGAAGTATTTTTGTGTCCAGAGGATTTGAAACTTCTGAAAGCTCTAGGAAAAGGATCTAGCACTGAAGAGGATCAGGAGAAGGCGGATAATCAAAACGAAGATGGATTTGCAAGTGCCATTGCGGGTATTTTTGATAACTTGGATGGTGAAGACTCTGTTTTGCCTGACCTGCCGAGGGTCAGCTTTTTCGAAGATGCGACTCTTATCACAGGCGACTGCCAAATTAAAAGCAAGTTCGGTTTATTAGATGGCAGAATTGCAACTAAAATAAGGAAAATAGAGGAAGAGTTGACTGAAAATGGTTAATTCCTTGGCAGATCGTTTTTCTTTACTTCAGAACGGAGTACGAGGTGTTAGAACCTTCGATAAGGTAGGGATCGTTCGTAGAGTGATTGGTTTGGTAATCGAATCTGAGGGTCCCGAAGCTTCAATTGGCCAGGTTTGCTCAATAATTTCGGAAAGAACCAATGATAAAATTGAAGCACAAGTCATTGGTTTTAGAGAAAATACGGTGCTTTTGATGGCCTTAAGTAGTGTGCATTTGATCCATCCAGGTTGCAAAGTCATATCCAAAAGAAATTCAAATGAAGTACCTTATGGGTCTTCCTTACTTGGCAGAATTATCGATGGGATGGGCAGACCAGTGGATGACAAAGGTCCCCTCGGTGCACCGGTTAGAAATGGTTTTTATTCTGAACCACCCAATCCTCTTTCCCGTTCGCGTATTAAATCTCCTTTCACAACGGGTATTAAATCCATCGACAGTTTTATACCTATGGGCACGGGCCAAAGGATGGGGATTTTTGCAGGGAGTGGCGTAGGTAAATCGATTTTGCTTGGTATGATCGCCCGCGGCTCTGAAGCCGATGTGAATGTAATCTCATTGGTCGGGGAACGGGGTAGGGAACTAAGGGAATTTGTTGAGGGTGATCTTGGTGAAGAGGGTATGAAAAAATCAGTTGTGGTGGTGTCAACTTCTGATCAGCCAGCACCGATGAGAATTCGTGCTTCCATTTTAGCAACTGCGATTGCTGAAGGATTCAGGAATGAGGGTAAGAAAGTCCTTCTTCTTATGGATTCCCTAACCCGTTTCGCAATGGCTCAGCGAGAAATTGGACTAGCTTCCGGGGAACCCCCTGCTTCCCGTGGTTATGTGCCATCTGTCTTTTCTTTATTGCCCAAACTACTTGAAAGAACTGGTACTAGTGAAATGGGTGCCATAACAGCAATTTACACGGTTTTGGTGGAAGGGGATGATATGAATGAACCCGTCGCTGATGCAGTTCGGGGATTCTTGGATGGACATATTGTTCTATCCAGAAAATTGGCCAACGCTAACCACTTTCCAGCAATCGATGTTTTGAATAGTGTTAGTAGGTTGGATAGATCCGTATGTTCAGAAGATGAGATGAGGTGTATTTCGGAAGCGAGAGACCTGCTCTCTGTATACAGGCAGAATGAAGATATGATCAATGTTGGGGCCTATGTTAAAAACAGTAATCCTAAGATTGATCGTGCTGTAGAAAAATTTTCAATGATAGAAAGCTTTCTTCGTCAAAGGTTCGACATTTTGTCTGATAGGGCACAGGCTTTTAGCGAACTTAAATCTGTGCTCAAGTGAGGTCTTTCCATTTTAAATTAAAAGCTCTTTTGAGTCTAAAAGAGAATAACAGGGAGCAAGCCTTAACTAAATTTGTCCAGTCCATTAAGGAAGTGCTTAAACTAGAGGAGCAATTGTCAGAGTCCCAAAAAAAATATCACGCGGTGCAGGAAAAGTTAAAAGAGCGGCAGAAAGGAGTGTTTAGAAGAGATCAAATCGAGGCACTGCAATCGAGCTTGCTTCTCGAGAGAGAAAATGTTTCTGAGATTACTCTTCTCTTAAATCGTGCTAAGGAAATGCAGAATTCCAGAAGAAAAATATTTTTGGACCATGATTCTCAGTATAAAGCGATCGACCGTCTGCAGGAGAAGCAAAGAGATGAGCATTTCTTTAATGAAAACAGAAAAGAACAATTGGAGCTTGAGGATGTCATTGGTTCGAGGTTCCTATTTCAAAGAATAAATGAACAAGTTTAAGTTATGAAATTCTCCGCATCAGTTATCGTTATATTGGCAGTTTTGTTGTCTGTAAGTAGTGCCGGCTTAATGCTCTTCTTGAATTATGATGACCTTTTCAAACCCACTCCTGTAGTAAAAGCAAAATTCACGAGTGTCGAGTTTGACGCAGACGATACTAGTTACTCTCCGGCTGAGACCCATTCCATGAATCAATTGTCTAAAGAACTTTCCTTACTGAAGGACAAATTATTGGAACGAGAAAAAGATTTAGATGCTAGGGAGTCCGCTCTTTCTATGGATATGGAGTCTCTCGAAAAGCAAAAAAGAGAACTTAACCGTATTCAAGAGGACCTTTCTTCGAAGCTAGCTGAATTTGAATCCCGGAAAGGTAAAGATCTGAGTGAAGAAAAATTAAAAGAATATAAAGATACTGCTAAAAGATGGGTGGAAATGGGTCCTGAAGTTGCGAGTGTGGAAATTCAAAATTGGCGCCAAAAAAGAAGATTTGAAGAGGCTCTAAGTATTTTTGAGATGCTTAAAGCTGAAGATAAAGCACCAATAATTGCATTTATGCTCAATAGTGATCAAGACGACTTAATCGAGCTAGCCGATGCACTGGCAATGAGAGACCGTGGTCTTTTACCAAGTGTAAGTATGGAATAATATTAGGGTGACCAATATTTCATTTCATCCATCTTCACAAAACCCCAATGGCCACAAATCCATTGGAGTAGGAGGTTCATTTTGGCTTCCACCTAAAATGAAAGCCCAGACCTTCGATGCCAGTTTTAAAAATTATTCTGCTACCAGGAATGAATCAAAACTTGGGCAATCTGCTTTAGCTAATCAAAATACAACACAAGAAAATTCTTCAACCAAGGTTTTACTCGATAAAAGGCAGGCTCATGAGACAAAAGCAGTTCAGTCGAGGCATTTGAGAAACATTGGGACAACCCCAAATAAAATCACTTCTAAAGTTGGGCAGAATCTTGCTTCCAAGGGGAAGCATTCAAATTCTCTGTTAGTTACGGGGATGGGAGAATTATCAAGAGTTAATACTTTGTCTCATGTACCTCTTGTCTCGCCTATCAAAATACCGCAGGGTTCTAGGGTACCTGATTCACCCACTGGAAATTCGGTTATATTTGCAAAAATCAAGGAAGGCTCGCGGTCGAGAGATATGATTTTATCTAGTGGCACAAGAAATGCTCACCTATTCTCACGCGAGCATGAAGCATATTTCCAAAATACAGAGGACAATCCTAAAAAAGATTTTTCATCATACCACAAGACTCTCACAGAATCGGAAGTGGTCGATGAAATCAGGGGCTCTTTGTCTGATATGTCTATACACTCATCGCATAGAAACGGGATTGTTCGTTTTGCTTTTTCCTTGGAGAATGGAATTTCTGTCTCGGTTAGAATTCAACAGATGAAGGATCACTTTCAAATCTGCTTTATTTGCGATGATAAACCCTCACTCGTTGCTCTTTCTAAGAAATTTCATTCATCAGGCAATGAATCAAACCCGACTGAGTTACCCTTACACATCCATTTCTTTAATTCTTACAAGCAAATGGATAAAGTTTTGTCCTCAACACCTTCCCTCACATGATAGATGCACTTTCTAATTCCTCCCTTTTGGGGAACCCTCCATCGCTTTCGGCCAAAGATGCTGCGGAAAATAACAGTCAGTTGAAAATGGACGATTTTTTACAGCTTTTGACTAGTCAAATAACGAATCAAGATCCCCTTGAGCCCATGAAGGATACCGAGTTTATCTCTCAAATGGCAAACATCGCTTCGCTTGAGCAGATGCAACAATTCACTCAGGGTTTTTCTAAATTTGCTGATTCTCATGGCGAAATGCTTGCCCAGTCTTACCTCGGAAACCATGTGATAATTTCTTCCAATAATCGTGAGGTTTCTGGAGTTGTAGAAGCCGTCGATAAGTTGGATGACGGATCGATCAAACTAATTGTGGATGGAGAGACTTATGATCCCTCAGATGTTCGACGAGTCGAACTTACCCAAACTGTCGAGAATTAAGCCGGTATGATTCCTTCTCTACAAAATGGAGTCTCTGCACTGAAAT
>OMJS01000144.1 GCA_900299365.1 Opitutales bacterium | reverse complement strand
TTTGCAGAAATCAATAAAGCCTTTTGCTTGCTCGGCCAGACGCGAAGAAATTTCCTCATCCATAATGCCTTTTTCAGGATCAATTACCTTGTAAGAATTTGCCAGAAAGACCCTCTTGGGGTAGTTATATGCATTTCTGTAACCAAAAACTTGCATCGCATGCTCCACAGGACGAAGTCCACCAAACTGTCCAGCAGCAACCCCAATGTAACATACAGGACGGTTTTCAAAACTCTCAGGAAAGGGCAGTAAATCAATGAAAAGCTTAAGTGCTCCCGGCATACTTCCATTATATTCAGGAGTGATAACCACTAAGCCACGAGCACATAGCACCCTTTCAGTAAATTCGATTACTTTTGCAGGTTTTTCTTTATATGCATCCGGAGTAAATGTTTCAGGAGGTAAGTCCTGCAAGCTCATCAATTGAGCCTCAACGGGTGACTTACGGTATATATCAATAAGGCAATTTCCGAGAGCTTCGGATAAGCTTCCTCTCCGATTTGTACCAACTATGATTTCAATCATTAAACTTTTATTTGCCTAATACAAATGAATGCAACTCTTCATATGTTTTGCAGACTCTAATATCAGGGTATTCATTGGTAATCGAAACTGGTGGATTAAAGAAAGTACACTGATTTGCGGTCAGCAACATCCCAAGATCATTATAACTATCACCGGCTGCAAGAACTTCGAAATTCAGTTTTTGAAAATACTGAACGGATTTTCTTTTATGATCCTCTAAGCGGATTTTCACTTTCTCAATTTTTCCCTCATCTGCAATTTGGAGTTCATGGCAAAACAAGGTGGGGAAATTAAGCTTCCTCATCAGAGGAAATGCGAACTCTCTGAATGTGTCAGAAAGGATGATAAGTTCGTGGGATTCTCTCAGTTTTGAAACAAAATCAATAGCTCCGGGCAAGGGATCCATTGATTCGATCACTTCCTGAATCTCGGGTAACTTAAAACCATGCTTATCAAGAATGTTTAGCCTGTAATCCATCAACTTCTGATAGTCAGGCTCATCCCTTGTTGTTCGCTTGAGTTCTTCGACTTGGGTTTTCTCCGCAAAAGCGACCCAAATTTCAGGTATTAAAACACCCTCAAGATCCAAGCAAACAACCTGCACAATATTCTTATAGAATTAAGGAAGAGAGGTTTCACCCATCAGGAAACGATCGCATTCTCGAGCAGCTGCACGCCCTTCATTAATCGCCCAAACCACCAATGACTGACCTCGTCTTACATCTCCAGCGGCAAAAACACCTTCGATATTAGTAGCAAACCGACCATAATCCGCTTGGATATTAGATCTAGAATCTCTCTCTAAACCAAGTTCTTCTGCAATCGTATCTTCAGGTCCTAAAAAACCCATCGCAAGAAAGGCAGCTTGAGCAGGTATTTCTCTTTCACTACCCTCTACTTCTATAGGAGAGTACCTTCCGTCTTTTTCCTGCCATTCGATATCACAAATCATGATGCTTTTGAGATTCCCAACATCATCCCCAATGAACCTTTTAGTCATAGTAAGGTATTTGCGAGGATCTTCCCCAAAAACCTCTTTCGCCTCTTCCTGTCCATAATCGAGTTTGTAAACTTTGGGCCATTCTGGCCAAGGATTGTCAGTTGCCCTTTCCTCAGGAGGACGAGGCATGATCTCAAGTTGTGTGACGCTTGTACAACCATGTCGGACTGAGGTACCGACACAATCGGTACCTGTGTCGCCACCTCCAATTACCACAACATGCTTATTTTTAGCAGCTGTTTCAAAAGCAGTAACATCTTTTAACTCAAGTAATCCTTGAGTATTAAGTGTTAAGAATTCCATAGCGAAATGAACGCCCTTCAAATCTCTGCCCTCAACCGGCAAGTCTCTGGGCTTGGTAGCTCCACAACAAAGAATGACCGAATCAAAGTCTTCAACCAGCTTCTTAGCTGGGAGATCCTTCCCAATTTCAGTGGAGGCAACAAATTCAATACCTTCCGCAGCCAATAGATCAACTCTTCTTTGTACGATCTCTTTCTCCAGTTTCATATTCGGAATACCATATAAAAGAAGACCACCTATACGATCCGCACGCTCATAAACAGTCACAGAATGACCAGCCTTATTGAGCTGATCCGCAGCAGCAAGTCCAGCAGGACCAGAACCAACCACTGCCACTTTTTTACCAGATCTGGTCGCAGGTGGATTAGGCTTTACCCATCCTTCCTCAAATCCTTTGTCAATGATGGAGCACTCAATGCTTTTGATTGTTACAGGAGGCTCAATAACGCCCAATACGCAAGACCCCTCACAAGGTGCCGGACAAACTCTTCCTGTAAATTCTGGAAAGTTGTTGGTCTTGTGCAAGCGGTCCAATGCATCTTTCCATTTACCCTGATATACCAGGTCATTCCACTCAGGAATAAGGTTATTGATTGGACAACCGCTGGCCATGTTACTCAGGGTCATACCCGTATGGCAGTAAGGTGTACCACAATCCATACAGCGGGCACCCTGCTTACGAATTTGATCAGAATCAAATGGTTCGTGAATTTCCTTCCAGTCCTTAATCCGTTCCAGTGGTTTGCGGTCAGGAATTGCTTTACGTTCGTTCTCTAAAAATCCAGTTGGTTTACCCATAATAATTAGTCAGTAAAATTTGATTAATGTCCAGCAGCCACATTTTCTTCAAAAGCAGCTTGTATCGCATCATCTCCCTGTAATCCCCTTTCTTCCGCTTTTTTCAGGGCTAAGAGAACACGTTCATAATCTTCAGGCATGACTTTGATGAATTTTGGGGAAGCATCATCCCAATTTTCTAGTAAATATTTAGCTCTTGCAGATCCCGTAAGCTCGAGATGACTGCTTATTAAATTTTTGACTTTATTAATTTCCGCATCCTCACACTCGACCAAAGGATAAGTTTTGACCATTTCAGTATTCAGTTTTGAGGACAGGAAATCACCATCTTCATCAAAGATGTAAGCAACTCCACCGGACATACCAGCTCCGAAATTCCTTCCTGTCTTACCAAGGCATAAAACGAGGCCTCCTGTCATATACTCACAACCATGATCACCGAGACCTTCTACCACAGCATGAACACCGGAATTACGAACACAAAATCTTTCACCTACAACACCAGATACAAAAGCACTACCTGCAGTTGCTCCGTAAAAGCAAACATTACCAGCAATAATGTTTTCATGTGCTTCGAAAGGAGAATCATCTGGAGGACGAACAATAATTTTGGCTCCGGACAAACCTTTTCCAAGATAATCATTGGTATCACCAACAACCGTAAATGTCATACCTTTAGGACAGAAGGCTCCAAGACTTTGTCCCGCAGATCCAGTAAGATTTATACGTACAGTATCCTCAGGTAAGCCATCAGGCCCATGCTTTCTGGAGATTTCAGCACCAGTAATTGTACCGACAACTCTGTCCGTATTAATAATGGGCAAATCAATACGGACGGATTGCCCGTTGGAAATCGCAGGTTGGGCTTTATTGAGGATTTCACGATTGTCCAGACACTTATCTAATAAATGGTCCTGGTTCATTTGACAATATGTACCAACTTCAGGACCAACCTCTGGACGATAAAGAATTCCAGAATAGTCCAGACCCTTAGCTTTCCAATGATCGATGGCTTTTCGTAGCTCAAGTTTATCCACACGACCCACCATTTCGTTGATGGTTCTAAATCCTAATCGTGCCATCGTTTCACGAATTTCCTCGGCCACGAAATTCATGAAATTTACTACTGCATCTGCACCACCAGCAAATTTTGCCCGTAATCTTGGATCTTGGGTCGCAATACCAACTGGGCAGGTGTTTTTGTGGCAGACACGCATCATTAAGCAACCAAGCGTAACCAGAGGAGCCGTTGCAAATCCAAATTCCTCAGCACCTAATAAACATGCGATGGCTACATCCCTTCCTGTTTTTAACTGACCATCTGTCTCCAGAACAACACGGCTGCGCAAGTCGTTAAGAAGCAATGTTTGGTTAGTTTCTGCTAATCCCAATTCCCATGGTGCACCTGCGTGTTGGATGGAGGATCTGGGTGAGGCACCCGTTCCACCATCATACCCAGATACTAGAATCACATCTGCTTTGGCTTTCGCAACACCGGCAGCAACAGTACCAACGCCCACTTCGGAAACTAATTTAACATTTATGCGGGCATGGTGATTTGAATTCTTGAGGTCATGAATAAGCTCGGCCAAATCCTCAATTGAATAAATGTCGTGGTGAGGAGGGGGAGAAATTAAGCCAACGCCTGGGGTGGTTCCTCTGGTCTTCGCAATCGGAGGTAAAACCTTATGACCAGGCAGTTCCCCTCCTTCTCCAGGCTTGGCACCCTGAACGATCTTAATTTGAATCTCGTCTGAATTTACTAGGTAGAAACTAGTGACACCAAAACGACCGCTCGCTACCTGCTTGATGGCAGATCTTCGGGAATCCCCATTTTCATCAGGTGAAAAACGGTCAATATCTTCACCACCTTCTCCAGTATTGGACTTTCCGCCAAGACGGTTCATTGCAATGGCTAGACTTTCGTGAGCTTCCTTGGATATAGACCCATATGACATAGCCCCGGTTTTAAAACGTTTCACGATTTCACTAGCTGGTTCTACCTCCTCCAATGGCACGGAATCAGAGGGATCAGAGACAAACTCCATCAAACCTCTAAGGGTATAAAGGTCACGGGATTGATCGTTAACCGCATTCGAGTATTCCTGGAATACAGCATAATCGCCAAGCCTTGTAGCCTTTTGCAGTTTGTGAATGGTCGTAGGATTAAAGAGGTGTTTTTCGCCATTAGCACGCCATTGGTAAATTCCACCTGTGTCTAAGTTAGTTGCTCTACCATCCACACGCTCCGCAAATGCCGATTGATGCCTATCTAAAGCTTCATTTGAAATAGCATCTAAATCAATACCTTCAACTCTGGAAGGGGTTTTGGTGAAAAATTTATCAATGACTTCCTGATTAAGTCCAATAGCTTCGAAAATTTGGGCTCCCCGGTAAGAAGCAATGGTGGATATCCCCATTTTGGACATCGTTTTTATTACGCCGTTAAGATTAGCTTTTAAAAATTTTGCACAAGCAGCCTGTGGTTCTCCAACCAAATCACCAGTGTGTATTAGGTGACGGACGGTTTCGAGAGCAAGATAAGGGTTTATCAAATCAGCTCCATATCCCAAAAGAAGGGCGAAATGTTGAACTTCCCGAGGCTCACCGGATTCAATAACCAAGGAGACTTTTGTACGGGTTCCTTGACGAATCAAATGGTGATGTAAACCAGAACAAGCAAGTAGACATGGAATAGGTGCTTCTTCAGGAGAAATATCGCGGTCCGAAAGAACCAAAATATTTACACCTGAGTTAATCGCTTCATCCGCTCCCTTGAAAAGTCTGTCTAATCCAGATTGTAAGGAATTGCCTTCTTCGTTAGAAGATGTTGAAGAAAATTGAATAGGTAAGGTCGCTGAATGAAAACCGTTAGGCAAATCTCCTTGTAACTTACGAACTACATCATCACCCACCAAAGGACTTTCGAACTTAATCATCCTCGCACTTTCTGGACCTGGCTGGGTAAGGTTACCCTCCGAACCAACAAAGGTGACAGATGCAGTAACTATTTCCTCACGGATAGGGTCGATTGGTGGATTGGTAACCTGTGCAAACAATTGCTTGAAATAATTGTAAAGTAGTTGAGGTTTGTCAGAGAGTACAGCAAGGGGAGAGTCGTTACCCATCGATCCGAGCGGTTGTTTGCCGGAATCTGCACTAGGGCCGATTAAAAACCTTAAATCTTCAAAAGTGTAACCGAAAGCCTTTTGTCGACATAATAAAGTATCGCTGTTATCCTCGATGCTTTGAGTATTTTGAGGTAATGCATCTTCAGCAATAATAGATTGGTTAATCCATTCACCATAAGGAGCCTGACTTGCAATATTGGCTTTTAGTTCGGCATCTTCGATGATTCTACCTTGCTCCATATCTACAAGGAACATACGGCCCGGTTCCAACCTGCCCTTCCTGATAACTTTGGATGAAGGAATGGAAGATAAAACTCCAACTTCTGAAGCCAAAATAACTCGATCGTCAGAGGTCACATAATAGCGCGATGGACGAAGTCCATTACGATCCAATACCGCACCAATCTGAACCCCGTCAGAGAATGCAATTGAAGCAGGGCCGTCCCAAGGTTCCATAAGGCATGCATGAAACTCATAAAACTCACGCTTCTGCTTATCCATGCTTTGATGCTTTTCCCAGGGCTCAGGAATCATCATCATCATGGAATGGGCCAGACTCCTTCCTGATAATGTTAAAAATTCGAGGCAATTATCAAATTTTTGAGAATCAGAACCATCCTGCCTAATTATGGGGAAAAGTTTTTTAACATCTTCCCCAAAAACCTCGCTGGCGAGTTGCATTTGTCTGGCATATAACCAATTTTCATTACCCCTCACGGTATTAATTTCGCCATTGTGGCAAATATACCTAAATGGCTGTGCCCTAGGCCAACTTGGGAAAGTATTTGTAGAAAATCTTGAATGAGTTAGAGCGAGGGCAGATTCCATATCAGGATCACTGAGGTCAGGGAAGTATTCACCCAACTGCTCTGTGGTTAGCATGCCCTTGTAAGTCATAGTTCTTGAAGAGAAACAACAGGCATGGAAATCCACATCATGAGATTCTCCTGAGTACCTCAATCTGTGACTGATGATTCGACGAGTGAGATAAAGCTTCCTTTCGAAATCCAGCCCCGAACTAACATTTTCAGGTCTTTTAACGAATACTTGCTCCATAACTGGCTCACATGCGGCAGATGCTTTACCAAGAATTCCGCTGTTTACTGGAACAGTCCTCCATGTAATTAAATCGAGACTTTCTTCTGTAAGTACTTCTTCGACCACCTTCTTTTCATTTTCTCTGGAAGTCTGCTCCGAAGATAAGAAAAGAAAACCAACACCGTAGTCACCCAATTTTGGCAAATCGATTGTGTATTGGCTGTTTAAAACTTTGCGGAAAAATTTGTCTGGAGTTTGGATAAAAATTCCAGCACCGTCACCAGTAATGGGGTCGCATCCACAACCACCGCGATGGTCTAAGTTAACACAAATTTCAAGTGCACCTTGGACAATATCGTGAGACTTTCGTCCCTTCATATCTACAATCAAACCAATACCACAATTCTCATGTTCAAATTGTGGGTCATACAAGCCTTGCTTTTGGGGAATAGTCATGTTGTTAAACTTATGTAAAAGCCGATTAAATTCAAAAAGGAAGAATCATTCTGCGCTATGCCGATACACGGTCAAGGCTGAAGGATAAAGAAGTTGTTCAAGTAAATGGGGTGAAGTAATTTTATGTTCAGACCACACAATATGACATAAATAGGTAAATGCCTTGGGAATTTATTGTAATTTGAAAAAGTAATATTTTCAGAAATCATCTTGGCTCTTCTTGTGCCAAATCCTGTGAGGATAAATTTTTATTAGGTTACAAGCTATTCAGGAAGCATGGGAATTGGTGAAAAAATTAACTAATTATTTTTGACCAAGTTTGTTTTCACAAGATGGTAGAGATTGATTTTATTTTAAAATCTTAATTGCGAATCGTAATTTAAATTGGTAGATAAGAACAATGGAAATAAAAGCATATCTAAAGCCTCACTGCGGATGGAGTATGGGAGTTCGTGCAATAATGGAAAAATATTCGCTTGCTTACGATGATTTGGATATTATCAATAACCAAGATTTATTTGCGGAAATGGTTGAAAAAACTGGTCAAACCAACCAACCCTGTGTTGAAATCGACGGTATTATGTTAGCTGATGTAAGTGGAGAGGAAGTAGAGAATTATTTAGTTTCAAACAACTTAGTTGAAAATAACGACGATAAACCCTCGGTTCCAATAGATTCTGCTTGCTCTGATGAAGAACATCGTCGTATGGCAGAAGAAAATTCATCTCCTGTTCGATTTTTTTAAAATAATCATCTAAATCTCATTATGACATATGTTGTTACTGAAAAATGCGTAGATTGTAAGTTCACCAGTTGTGTTTCTGTTTGCCCGGTTGATGCATTCCATGAACTTCCTGATCGTCTTTACATAAACCCCGAAACTTGCATTGATTGTAATGCATGTATGGATGAATGCCCTGTAGAGGCTATCTTTCCCGACATGGATGTACCTGAAGAACTCCAGGAATGGATTGAATTAAACGAAAAAGCAGAAGATTATCCGCAACTAGTTGGTCAAAAAGATGCACTTAAGGGTCCAAAGTGCGTTGATCCTGACGCAGATCAATAAGCAACTTCTTTTTTTACTTTCACAACAACGTAAAAGTAGTTGTACTTAAATATCTCTGCCTCTTATAATTATTAAATTCTTTTGGATCATATAGGTATTTTAAATTTCTGGCCATTTGATCGAATTAAACTTTTTCACTAAAAGAGTATAATTTTCTACGGAGTGTCGTAAAGCCTTCTCTTTTTGTGGTCAAAATTAAGTATCACAATTGTTTTTTGTGCTAATTATATACTCGTTTTAATTTAATTTTACCTTGTTTTTGCAGACAAGCATATTTAGATTTAACTAATTGCCCATGAAGAAATCACTTAAGAATATCAAATTCCAAAAATGCTTCTCCCAACCTCTAAAGTTGGAAAAAGATGATAAAAGTTTCGCTTTTTTTGTTTTTCACAACTTCGCTTCGTTAGAAGCAAAGCATTCAATTTTTGATGCATCACCGGGAAATGTATTTTTGCGGTCTCCGGGACTTGAACTCAAGGTCAAAACTCAAGGTAATTACTCACTCTCTTACAGTATTCTAGAATTTAAAGGCTCGGTTTCTTCCAAGATCATCAAGATTTCTAACATAGAAGAAAATGTATTGCTCAAACCGCTTCAAATTCACTACTCCGATAGCATTTTATCGAAAATTTCTTTAGAGCTTTCAAGTAATGGTATCAATTGGGAAAGCATTGTCTACGCACACATACATGAGCTTCTTGGCAAAACAGTCCGCTTGTGTAACCATGACTTTACTGAAACCTTACCCGACCATTCCCAAAGGCTGCGTGATTTGAGATCTGAGATTCACGAAAGTTTCTCGAAACCTTGGAAAATTGATGATATGGCAGCAAAAATGAAACTTAGCACCAGTCGCTTTGCCTCTCTTTACAAGTCTGTTTTTAAAATAAGCCCCACAGAAGACCTTATCCAAACCCGTATTGATCAGGCGAAAAAAATGCTTTCTGCCTCTAAAGTAAGTGTAAAAAAAGTCTCAGATGCTTGTGGTTTTGAAAGTGTACATTATTTTCATCGTGCATTTAAGAAAAGAGCCAATATCACCCCAAAGCACTTCCAAAACAGCCAATTTGCTGATAGTGGCTCTGTCTATTCGCCCGAAAGGCATTTTTCCCTAGACCGTCTTACCCAACTTGCTGAGTACTCTGGTATTATCGAATTCATCGATGGAAATCTAAAGTTTCACGGAAATGCAAATCATGTTGCTGATTTACTTGGCTATCCTGAATCTGAAATTAGGGATAGATCCTTCATGGATTTCGTTGCTTCTGAAGACCACGAAATAGCTAAAGATGGCTCATCTAAAATACTTAATGGTAAAAACATACTTGATTTGAATATTAAAATTCTTCACAGAAGTGGTGAAAAAATACCTGTTCAGTTCTCGGCCTTACTTAAGGGCAAAAACTGGTATTGGTTCATTAAGCACTCTGCAGTTGTTGTAGCTAAAGCCTAAACTTTATTTTTTTGACCAGCTAAAGTTACCAGCACCTTCTCCACTCACTTGCTTTTCTACACCGTCATCGATGGCAAATCTGATGTACTGAAGAGAAGAACTATAGCAACGAAATCCCTCACTGAATGGGATGCTTTTTTCCCAACCAGTCTGTAAATTCTTGAACTCGTGAAAGACCTTGGGAGACTTACCCTCGTCACTGATAATAAGTCGTTCGATTGGTCCAATCGCAGCAAGTTTTAAAAACGATTCAGACCTTTCTTCAACCCCTATACTATCAAGAGGCTTTTCATTTGAATTATCAAACTTTTGGGAGTTGGATTTAGTCTCACGAACAGACTGTTTTAAAACTTCTTCATTCTGAGTTATTTGATCATTAGAAATATCATCCGAAGAAAAAACAATTATTAGAATAATAGAAAGTAAAACCGCAACAGAACCAATAATTCCGATAAAAATTAAGGGGGCCCTAGATGAATTTGGAGTACTTATTCTTTTGGCAGATGTTCTCGTACTATCAATGGAAGAAATCTCTTTGCTCGATTCTGTAGTTTCCGTACCTCCGATTTTTCCGATTGGTTTCTTGGCATTTTTATTTTTTGCTGAGCCTATCTCATGATTTAAATCAGCAACTGCAGATTCTGGGTCAATCCCAAGGAATCTTGCATATACTCTAATAAATCCTCTTAGATATACCTCAGGTAAATTTATATCAAAATTTCCTGACTCAAAAGATGTCAGGAAATCTCCTCTAATTTTAGTAGATTCGGAAGCTTCGCGAATAGATATACCCTTACGATTGCGAGCATCTTCAAGTTTTTGTCCAATAGCCATAGTGGAAATAAGTTACTTCACTTTTTCACTTAATTGAAAGATGATCAAGTTGAGAATTAAAACCATTATAAATCCATAAGGATTTCTCTCCCTTGACCTGGAACATCTGGACCCACCACTCCCCGTTCTTCTAGTTCATCCATAATTCTTGCCGCACGATTATAACCAATACTTAGTTTTCTCTGAAGATTTGAAGTGGATGCCCTTTTTGTAGTTCTTATAATTTCGACTGCTTTTTTAAGCATTGGGTCTTCATCTTCTCCATCCCCAGTAGAACCGAGTACATCTTCCTCTCCTGCAGACTCTATCTGTTCACGAACTTCTTCAATAATTTGTGGAGGACCATTTACCTTCAGATAATCTACAATTCCATTGATTTCTTCATCGCTAACGAAGGCTCCTTGTGCTCTCATAAAAGTAGCACTACCAGGTGGAATAAATAACATATCGCCTTTGCCGATTAAAGACTCTGCTCCCTTACCATCCAAAATGGTTTGACTATCCCTGTAAGAGGCTACGCGAAAGGATATTCGGCTAGGCAAATTTGCTTTTATCACCCCAGTAATCACATTTACTGATGGTCTTTGGGTTGCGATAATTAGATGAATTCCTGCAGCACGGGCAAGTTGTGCCAAACGGGCAATTCCGGTTTCTACATCAGCCTGTGCCACCATCATCAAATCGGCCAGTTCATCAATAATGCAAACAATATAGGGTAGTTTATTTTCAGGAATCTCTAAAGCATCATCATCACGTGGAACTTGAATGGAAGATAGAGCAGCCCTCTCTTCTGCAGTCATCTCGGCATCAAGTAACTGTGCTTTTTCTTTCTCCTCTTTATCTTTTAGGATCTTGGCATTGAAGCCAGCGATATTTCGTACGCCTACTTTGGAGAAAATTTGATACCTTCTCTCCATTTCCACGAGTAGCCACTTTAAAGCTCCTGGAACTTTCTTTGGCTCAGTGACTACAGGAATAAGCATATGTGGGAGATCATTGTAGACTTTCATTTCTACAATTTTGGGATCAACCATTATAAACCTAACATCTTCTGGACTTGAATGGTAGCATAAGGATGCAATGATAGCATTGATGCATACTGTCTTTCCAGAACCAGTAGATCCAGCTACCAAGAGATGGGGCATTTTAGTAAGATCAGCAACCAAAGGTCTGCCACTGGCTTCCTTGCCCAATACTATAGGAATTTCTGCGTTAGCATCGGCCCAAGCCTTGGACTGAAGAATTTCTTTTAGACAGACAGGTGCAGCTAGTTCGTTGGGAACCTCGACTCCAACACAGCCCTTTCCAGGAACCGGTGCTAAAATACGAACACTTTCGGCCCGAAGTGCCATTGCTAGGTTTTTATCTAAATTGGCAATTTTTTCGACTCTTACTCCAGCAGCTGGATGAATGTCATAACGAGTAATTACAGGGCCGGTATGAACCTCGCCAAGCTCAACATCAATTTTAAATTCTGACAAAGTTTCTTTGAGTCTTTTTGCTTTGATCATGTGATCCTCGTCTCCGCCTGAACTAACTTCAGGGGGCTCCATCAAAAGGTCTAAAGTTGGAAAATGGTAATCACCTTTTCGTTCTGGAAAGAGATCAGTGGCTTTTTCCGTTTTTTCGGCTCTAACTACCTTAAATCCATCGTCCAACGAGACTTTTGGTTCTTCTTTTTCATTATTTTGCCTTGGTGAGTTGGAGCCAATCTCTGCAGTGTTTGTAGAATCTGTCTTTATTTCCTTCGTGATTACATCTTCTACGGGGTCAGATTTTTGGGATTTAGCTTTTTTAGCTGTGGTAACGATCTCTTGTGGAGAATCCTTAAATTCACTTTCTTGTTGCGAAACATCACCAAATAGAGGGTCTGGCTTTGAGTTTACTTTGGAGGCAAACAGTTTCCAAAATCCCTTTGAACGGGTGATGTCTGTTTTTTCTTCGTTCGTTTCTACAGCTTTATCACTCTTAGTTGATGACTTTTCTTTTTTAGAATAAAAAGTCAAATTTCTGAACATGATGATTGTTTTCTGCAATTTTCTGGAACCAAAAGAAAAATGAACAGCAAGCGAGGAAACAAGGATTACAATAGCCAATAACCAAGAACCAAATTCTCCTATCCAAATTCTTAAAATTCCGCCCCTTACATTTTCAATCTCTCCACGAAATGGCATTCCTGAATATAACCATGACCCAAGTGAACCGCCCGCACCATGCTCAAAAGTTGATTGTTCAAATATTGGAGAATTCTCTTCTTCAATGGTAGCATAGTCCCGAAGATTTGCCATTAATGAGACTGAAACAATAATGAATGGCAAGGGAACCAACTTATGAATCTTCTGTTCCTTGCGCGAAGGAACTAAGAATAGCCATGCACAAACACCAAAAAACCAGGGGAGGAACCAAGAAGATAATCCCAAGTAAGCAAATGCAAATCTACCAAGGATGATACCTGCTTGTCCCAAAAGAGGAGAGCTCCCATCTGGAGGAAAACTATGGTAATTAGAGGGATCGTAATCGATAATTGCAATTAGAGTGATCAAAGATAACAACCCAAAAAGGATTCCCCAACCAGTCCTTCGAACAGGAGATAGTTGGCTCAACCCACTTCCTTGCTTGTTTTTAATAGATTCGTTTGCCACCTATTTAAATACAGAGTAAAACGAATCTTTTTTCATACCACCCATATCCTTCTATAAAAACTATAAAAATCGATGATTTTCAAGTTTGAACCGTTATATTTTCAAAGAGTTTGGGGAGGTCGTACATTGGAAAAAATTTTTCGCCGTCAAATGCCAAAAGAAGTTGCCATCGGTGAATCCTGGGACCTTGTTGACCGAAAAGATTTTCAATCGGTTTTAATTTCTCCTCAAAAAAGCAAGATTACTATTCGTGAACTACTAAAATCAAACCACCCAAAAATTATGGGACCCGGTTGGGATCAAAACATGCGGTTCCCTGTCCTAGTTAAATGGCTTGACTGTGCTGAACGACTAAGCTTGCAAGTACATCCACCCAAAGAACTCGCAGGTTCCTTAAAGGGGGAACCCAAAACAGAAAATTGGTATGTTGCCCACACTTGGGCAGATTCTGGTCTTTTTGTGGGTCTTAAACTGGGTACGACTAAAGAGAATTTTCTCAAAGCACTTGTTGATAAAAAGCTAGAATCTGTATGTCACCGTATTCCGTCAAGTGCTGGAGATTCTATACTTGTTGAAAGCGGTCGCATGCACGCAATCGATGGGGGCAATCTTATCTTAGAAATTCAGCAGAATTCTGACAC
>OMJS01000143.1 GCA_900299365.1 Opitutales bacterium | reverse complement strand
TTGGCAATGGTTTGTTTATTCCTGATTGGGAGTATGACCGTGTCGGTATTTTCGCCGGCTACTCACAAATCCATATTTCATGGTGGTAATGAATGTTCGCACGGACATGCCAAGCTTCCATGTTCAGGACATGGAGATAATTCTTCAGATAAAGAGGGTTCGGAAAGCTGTGCGGTTATTCTTTTTGGAAAGACTTCGGATGCGGCACTTACTATTAATTCCCTATCAAGACCGAACCTTTTATTAGAAGAGATTTTTCTGTCTGGTAACATAACTACCAAGACACCTGACAACACTTTAAACAGGTGGGCCCGTGGTCCACCTTCAAAAGTTTAAATATACTTTTTGTGGGGCTGTTCTGTTGAGCAGTCATGAATACCCATACTTTATGTCCCATTTTCATTCGGGACATTAAAAATTCGAAGCTCGCATGAGCCTACTTCTTTAAAAATAAACAAATGAAATCACTAAAAATTCCTATTTTATTATCCCTTTCCTTGGCACTCGCTCAAGGTGCAAAAGCAAAACAACCTGTGGAGCAACTTGATGCTCTGATAGTTGAATCAAGTCCACTTGATACCAAACTAAATCAGACCACCCAATCTGTGGGTATTTTAACCGGAGATGAACTAGATAAGGCCAGAGGTAATACTATTGCTGAGACTTTATCTGAGGTTCCCGGAGTCAGCCAAACTCAATTCGGTCCGTCTGCAAATCGCCCGATTATTCGTGGTCAGGACAAATTTAGAGTAAAAGTAGTACAGAACGGAACAGACACATTTGATGTTTCAGCACAGTCCGAAGATCATGCTGTGCCAATCGATCCACTTCTTGTGGATAGAATTGAAATACTTCGTGGTTCCTCTGCTCTTTTACATGGAGGTAGTGCAATCGGTGGAGTAGTTAATGTAATTGACCGTAGTATCCCAACAGATGTAGAGCCTGGTGTGAGTGGGTCTTTGTTATCGACTTACAGCAGTGTGGATGAAGGCTTTCGTTCTGGAATCGTAGGATTCGCAGGATCTGATAAGTTTAGTTTTCAAATTAACGGTTTTATAAAGGACTATAATGATTATGATACTCCAAGTTTTTACAAAGAAGATCATCATAATCCTGGTGTATTTGAAGGTCCGTTCAGCGTTGTTTCTAATAGCCATGGAGAAAGCCAGTCAATTGGATTTGGCGGGGCATATAAAATGGAATCAGGTTATGCTGGACTTAGCTTTTCAAACTATGAAAACGACTACGGAGTACCTGGTGAACATGCCGAAAGTGATACCCTTATTGAAATGGAAAAAGATCGTTTTGAATTTCGTTCAGAAATTGAAATTGCAGATTCTGAATGGCTTAATGCGATTGAGCTTAACTTTGGTTATTCAGACTATAAACACAGCGAAAGTGGATTTGAAGACGAAGGTGCTGGGCCTGAATGGCACACCCACTCAACCTATTTAAAGGAGGGTTTTGATACCAAAATAGCTTTTGGTCATAGTATCGGAAACTTCGATGGAGTATTTGGTATGCATGGAGTCTTCGATGAGTTCAAAATTGTTGGGGAAGAAAGTATTCTGGGAGGTTCTAGTAAAGATAATTTGGGTAATGACGATCCTCAAAATCCTGCTATCTCCTCGGAGGATTCCTCAAGGATCGCCCTTTTCTTAATCGAGCAATATGACCTTAGTGATCAAACCAAAATAAATGGTGGTATTCGTGTAGAAAGTTTCGATCGAGATTACACGGGGACTTCGGATCGTGATGACGAGTTATTCAGTGCTAGCGGAGGAGTTTCTCATGACCTTAGTGAAATCTGGAACATCAGTGGAAATTTGAGCTACTCAGAGCGTGCTCCTGATACAGCCGAATTGTATTCTGATGGAGGACATCATGCAACCGAGTCCTATGATGTGGGAACCTCTACACTAGATACTGAATCAGCTACCAGTATTGAGATCGTTCTTCGTAAGAAAATCGGAAATGTAACCGGACAGGTTTCTGCATTCCATACCAAATACAAAAACTTCATCTTTCTCGAAGATACAGACACTGTTCGTAACGGTGAAGGTGAATTAGCAGACGATGCTGGAGACGATGGAGTTCTTGGTAATGGCGATGATGAATTTGTTTCTGGAGAGGAAGGCCTTGTTGAAAAAAAATATGAATCAGCAGATGCGGAATTTCAGGGAGTTGAATTTGAAATTGATTGGTTAGCGATGCAAAACCAAGGCTGGGATTTGTTACTTTCGGCTTACGGCGACATGGTTCGTGGAAAAAACAAGACTGAGGGTGGAAATTTACCGAGGATTCCAGCTGCAAGAATTGGCTTTGGTTTTGAAGTCCAACAAGAGAAGTTGGATTTTGGAATGAAGCTTATTCATTCATTAAAGCAGGATAATGTGGCTGTACATGACGACCATAGCGAGGACGTTACTGAGGCATACTCTCTGTTAAGTGCCTTTGCGTCTTATGACATCAATATCGGGGATAATGTTGGTACGCTTTTCCTCCGAGGTAATAATCTAACCGATGAGCTTGCATACAACCATGCATCCGTTTTGAAGAGTCATGCCCCACACGCTGGTCGTAGCGTCGAAGTCGGGCTTAAATTTGATTTCTAGGAAATTGAGAAAAATAAAAATTATAAGATTTTAGATACTAGTATCTAATTTAGGGCTTGCTGGGTCCTCCCGAATTAGGGAGGGCCCAGCTTTTTTACTTTTGGGGATCAACGATTCAATCGTCTTATAAAGCGACCAGTTCGTTCATCAAGTTGGTTTTCTATTCGACACCTTCACGGGCATTGGTACGACCTAATTGCCTTTTCAGTTGATTCTATGCAAGAGGATGCAATGACTTTAATTATTCCAATAATGGAGCTAATCAATAATTTAAAAGTTACGAAACAGACTGCTGAGTGATCACTCCGCTCTTTAAAATTTAATCAGTGAGTCATAGGAAATCTTGACCATTCTGTTTTAGGATTAAAATATTTATTTATGTTTCGAATCCATATCTTTTTTTTCTCCGTTCTGAGTTTATATGGTGCTGCAAAAAGACCGAATATTCTTTTTGCTTTCGCCGATGACTGGGGCCAGCAGGCGGGAATATACGCAGCGGTTTTAGGCAAAGGGGGGATTAATGATTTGGCGAAGACTCCGAACTTTGACAAGTTGGCGAAGGGGGGCGTGCTCTTTAAAAATGCCTTTGTAAATGCACCTTCCTGTACACCGTGCCGAAGTTCATTGCTATCTGGTAGGAATTTTTGGGAAACGGGCAGG
>OMJS01000142.1 GCA_900299365.1 Opitutales bacterium | reverse complement strand
GTAAGTTCATGACTCGGTGCAAAACGAATACCTCCCAAGGTTCGAAGCCTTATAAAGAAGACGGCTTTGCTTTGATCATTACCCTATCCCTGATCAGTTTTGTATTCCTGCTGGTTATTACTTTAATTAGTCAAATTCGTCTGGATATGAGCTATGCGGATGCCCGGCATAATCAGATCCTTGCCAAAGCTCATGCCCGCATGGGCATGATGATTGCCATTGGTGAAATTCAAAAACATTTAGGACCCGATATGCGGGTCAGCACAACTGCTGATATTTACGATGATCGTATTGAATCGGAGAAGGATTATTTAATATCTGGCTATCCACTCAATAGTTCTTCTGAAGGAGCTGATTTATATGATGGTAGAAAAAACCAGATTGAGCTTGGTCAGCGCCAATGGACGGGGGTATGGAAACACCGGGGAGGTTGGGCAGAAAGGAGTTTGCCTACGCCTCCTCTTCCTGAAAATAGAGATGATGGCAAAGCCCTTACATTATCTTGGTCATATGATTCCAGTTACGATCCTCATCCTGCGATCGAACAAGCTTGGCTAGTCAGTGGTAATGAAGGTTGGAACCGCAAGCTTGCAATTTTTAAGGGAGAAAAAGTAGATGAATTTATAGAAATTCCTGATGGTATAATTGTCGATGATGAAGGAAAAAGAATAGTAAACAATCCACAGGGTGGAGTATATGGTGAAGCTGAAAACCCATGGGTTGACCACAGTAAAGTGGTTGAGGAATTAGATTCTACGGGTCTTTATAATCATCCGCTAATTGCAATTGATGATCCACTTGATCAAAATAACCCTGCAGGTTCTGATCAAACTGTCTGGCTTCTCAAAAATCCACTACTAAGAGATGAATTTGAATTTACTAATTCTGATTTAGGTTGGGCAGATTATTTATTAGCTGAGCCCGTTAAGGTATTAAAAACACCTTTGCACTTAAATGAAGACAGGCGAGATGAAGACGATGAGATAGACTGGACTCTAAGAAGTGGAAGTTATGCATACTGGGTCGGAGATGAAGGGATAAAGGCAAAAGTTAACATTATGGAACCTTCGAAACCCGAGGATGACGGAAGTATGACAAAGGTCTTGAATGCTCAAAACAAACTAAAAGTTGCAACGGAGCCAAATGTTCAAGGAGGAAGCTTCGAGCTTGATTTTAACTCAGGACAAAATGGAGATAGTAAACGAAAAGATTTAATCACTACCCAAAGTGTGAGAAACCTCCTTGAGGAAGCTTCTTTCGATGAAGTGGTAAACCATCATTACCACTCGATGACAACTGATTCCTTCGGGGTATTAGCCGATGTGCGAACAGGTGGTTTGAAGCGAGACTTGAGCCAAGTATTTTCTCTGGATCAAGAGGCCAGCAATGCGTGGAAACTAGACTTTGAGGAGAACTTTATTTTCAGAGATCGGGTTCGAGCGATGAAAAATATTCCCCTTCAACCTGATTCTCGAAGAAACCAGTGGTTTGTATCTGCAAATGATGCAACGGTCGATGATCCAGATGCCTTATTAGCAGGACCTCCATGGTCGGTTCTAGCGGATTATCATAACTTGAGAGTGACTGATGATTTGTTGGAAATGGAAGCTCCTGATCAGTTTCCCAGAACGGTTGGAGATAATGCATTAATCTTCGGAAGAAGAGCACCCGAGAGTCCTCGAAATGCATTTTCAAATGCGAGGGAGGCATACACTTATTTCAATTGTTTTAGTTCATCGGTAAGAAAAATTCGACCTGAACCAAAGAACCATTCCATCCTTCCAGTTTTTATTAAAGCTCGTTTATCTATATGCCCGATTGCAACTGAGAATCCAGGGAATTTTTGTTTGGGAATCAACCCATCGGTTACCCTTTGGAATCCCTATGATAAAAGTATGCGTATAAATGATTTATTTGTAGAAATCCCATTTGCTCAAGAAGGAGGGCGTTATGAGCCTTTTAAATGCTCAGTTACTCAGGTCGATTTTCGTGAGTATGATTTATATCGAAAATGGTGGGCCTACATGTATGGCGATTTTAATGCCTCTTTTCAGTTGAAAGATAGTTCCATACCCTCGCTTTATCGTGAATATTACAGCGGAGAAATCAAAAACTGGAAGGAGCCTTGGGGCATTTATAATTTTCAGTCAGGGACCAATAGTTATGGAGAAGGCAAAAATGAACAAGGTTTGATTGATAGGTTTTTGAAGGGAGGTGGAGCGAAATCGGCACTCGGGGTGAACATGGATAATTGGAATAATAGAGTGCCACCTGATTCGATGTTAGGAATCAAATTAGAAGGAAATACATTTTTCCACGAAAACCCTAGGGATGGTATGGGAGATTACACCTTCACTTTTCACAGTTTAGCGAGAAAGGATATATCTTTCGATAATGTGATCTTGGCTATCACTAATGAAGATGGTTCCGAGGACCCAGTCATACTTGAACCTGGAGAAGTAGTAACATTTTCTGTTTTTAGCTCAGAAGACGAAACTGATTTGCAGACGAACCAACCAGTTGGCCTGAATCCAGACCTTCCTGGAATTATTAATATTTCCAGAAAACCGGCCGGAAAAGTTGAAAAAGGATATGTTTGGGATTCTGGTTTTGCTTTGAATAAAGATGCGTGTGGATTCTTAATAGAGATGGGTGGATTGGCCGGTTATCTTAGAAATACTGCAGAAAAGTTTGGGCCGAATGGAGAAATTTCAAACACTAGCTGGTCATCCTCGGATGGCTATATTGATCCGAAATGCTTTACTCTATGGCAGGGAGATCCATCACTTGATTCCAGTGCTGTTGTGGGTCGGATTACTGAGCCACGATCAATCATTGTAGATAGAGGAAACGATGTTAAATTTAGCACAAATCAATATCTTGTTTTAAATTTAGAAGATACAGCAGAGGGAGATTATGAAGAAAAACTTTTTGGTCTAGGCTGGGAAGTCGGCTTAAAAATGCCAGGGAATCTTACTAATGAAAGAATTACTTTGGTCGAGTTTAATACCAGAGCACTTGTCCATAGCACTCAGCATGGCCAAGGAAGTTGGTTGGATGGTGCTCAAGTTTTAAGTCCCTCCCATTATGTAAACCCACCCCAATTAAAAATAACTCCGAATCCATCGCCCTTCTCTTACTCAATAGATGGGACGACATTTGCATTTAACACGACATTGGGGGATTACAGCCCAAGTTATCCAAAATCTACTCCCGATATTTATATTCCTCCTTCTACAAGACCCTCAGCTCCCACACCAAATATTAATAACATTACTAACCCTGATAATCGGGCAAATACTTTGGGCTTTTCCATAAAAACGACTAGCTACAGCTTTGAGGATTCCAACAATCCAGAATTTCTATACAGTCCCGTGGTTAATTCTTCCCGAGAACAGGAAAGGATTGGATTTTTTAGCGAAGAAAAAGCCAATTCTGCTCCTTACACGGGAAAATTTTCTGATTCCAGCCATGCAGTCCTCTTTGAAGTGCCTAACGGAAAAGTTCTTTCATTACTCCAATATAGGCATGCCAACCTTAATAATTACTTACATGGACCAAGCTATGCATTGGGAAATTCTTATGCCTCTACTCAGGTGGCTAGACATCGCAGTTGGGGTAGGGTCCAAGGCATAGAAAAAAGACCAACTTCGGCAGGAGGATTAACAAATGTTGCTCGAAATATGGAAAATGAGGAGGAAGCAATTGCCTATTACCAAAACATATTTGGTACAGAGATTGCCCAAAAAAAAGGGCTAAATAATTTCATATTTTGGGATATTGATCCAAATGGTGGTTTTGCTCCTTGGAGATTTTGGGGAGCCGACATGTTAAATCATCAAAACACAACAATTGACCACTCATATTATTTAAATAAGGCCCTTATGGATGGTTTTTTCCTTTCCGGTTCATCAAATGTAAGTGATTTCACAAAGGAGAAAAATTCTATCATCGGACAACGTTTCCGACCATATCTCTGGGAGTCTTTAACTGGAAATCCTTTCGACTTTTCTCAAGACAGTGATGCGGTGGGTAATCATAGATTAGTTGGTTATTTTCGAGATAATGCTTGGGAAACAAGACAAACCTCGTATGGCAAGAGTAGTAAAGAAAAGGGATTTTCTACCTCAAGTGACCCAGACTACCGATTTCAAACAGTAGCAAGCGACCTTTTATTAGATGGTGCATTTAATATTAATTCCACCTCGGTAGATGCTTGGGTTGCTCAATTATCAAGCTTGCGTGAGCATAGTGTTGAAAATGTTAGTATCGGATCTGGGGAGACTCCGGTAGTACGCTTTTTGGACGAACCTGATTCGAATGATTGGAATAAAATTCGAATTTTATCAGACGATGAAATCGAAGATTTAGCTAAAGCCATTGTAAAACAAGTTAAGCTGAGAGGACCCTTTCTTTCTATGGCCGATTTTGTGAATCGTAGGTTAGCTCTTGGTCCTATGGATAGTGACCCCAGTAAAGCAAAAGGAACAAGGGTTAATTTTGTGTTACACGATCTAAGTGATTGGGGTAAATATCCAGAGGACAAGTACACTGCTCAAGGCTTGCGTGGAGCAGTCCAATCTGCAATCGCAGATTCTGGACTGAACGATCCTTACAGAGGCCAAACTTCTTTAAGCACAAATTTGAAAATACAAGGGAATAAGATTTTATATGAAGATGATACTTTAGCTAGTCTATATGGCTGGCCACCTCAAAAAGGCTCATTTTTACCAATTATTCCTATCGCCCGGTTTAAAGATAATTATTTTAATGACTCAATATTTGGACTACATGCTTCCTCAAAACTGAATGAACTTTTTCCTGGGGGTAGCCAAAGTCGGACTTGGGGTGTTGGATCATCTACTCAGATCAAGCAAGTCACTGTTGGTGATGTGAATGGCGATGGAACGATTGATTCGGTCCGGGATGATCTTATTTCATATCCGAGTACAAATTTTGGAGAAGCTCCGGAGAATTTACTCGCAGTCGAACATTTGGCTACAGGTGCAAATAAACCGGGGTGGGTAATGCAAGCAGACCTGTTAAGCCCCCTTATCCCGGTGACTTCCGCGAGGTCAGATACATTTGTAATCCGGGTCATGGGAGAAACGAATGAAAATACACATGCTAAAGCATGGGCTGAATTGATTGTTCAGAGAACACCAGACTATGTAAAGTCCGATGTGGACGCACCCCATCACCGTCCCCATGAACCCATAAAAGATATAAACCTAAACGGGTATTGGGATAACGGATTGAATGAGCACTGGATAGACTTAAACCGCAATGGAGACACTCAGCCACAGCCCGATCTACCAGGAGTCGGAGAACTGGGAAAAGAAAAAGATTACCGGGACGGTATGCTTTCCGATCTAAAATTACAGATGGATTGGCAGGAAGAAGATCCTGAATCAACTTCACAGATTTCCTACCAAGGGATTAATCAAAGATTCGGAAGAAAGTTTAAAATTGTTCGTTTTCGTTGGCTTCGAGAAGACGAGGTTTAGAAGGAGCAAGTTTTTAAGAAGGCTTAAGAATTAGTTTTTTATCTTCACCTATAACTCGGTAATAACAACCCTTACGGGCAACTCCTTGCTCATCCTTTACATGGCAGGCCCCCTGCCCTTTTGGATGCACACGATAAAGCACAGAATTTTGTTCACAATTTACACGCACTTCCACAATTTCAAGGTAATCTCCCGAAGTTTTTCCTTTGATCCAGAGCTCGTTTCTACTGGAACTCCAGAAAGTAGCCATTCCTTGCTCAAATGTTGTATGGAGGGCTAGTTCATTGGCATAACCAACAATTAAGACCTCTCCAGTATTGGCATCCTGAGCTACGGCAGGAATAAGGTCTTCTCCACAGGCAGCCACTTTGGCAAGTTTCTTGAAATCGAGAGAAAGCTCGGTCCCATTTTCCAATTCATGATGATCCATGATACTTCTTTAGTCTTAAGGTACATTTTAGTCGATTTGGAAAAGTTAAAATGAATGAAAATTATCTGTATGCATAGGTTTACCTTGGCTATATTGAACAAATGTCCCTCGATGAAAGGAAAGAGATTTTGCTTTTTGATGGGTTTTGCAATGTCTGCCATGGAGCGGTTAGATTTATTTTGAGAAGAGAAAGAATCTCGGCCTTACATTTTGCTCCCTTACAATCTGAAACCGGCAAGACATTACTCCGAAAATATGGATATCCTGAAGATTATTTGGACGGGTTGGTATTAATCGAGAACCAACGGGCACATGATCAATCCTCCGCGTGCTTACAAGTAGCCAAAAAATTGGT
>OMJS01000141.1 GCA_900299365.1 Opitutales bacterium | reverse complement strand
GGTGTTCATGGATATTACAAAGAGAATAAAGATTATCTTCATGCTCAACTCGGAAACCCTGAGGGAGATGATAAACCCAATAAAAAATTCTACGACCCCCGTGTTTGGTTGCGATCTGGAGAAGTCGCCTTTGTGGAGCGCCTGAAAAGATCTTTTGAGGATCTTAATTGCATAAATCGTAACTAAAAGAGGGAAGACTGCCCTTTTGCCCCTCTTCGAGAGGGGTTTTATTAAGCTAATAACATCTATTCAGTTTAAATAATTATTTTATGCTTTGCCATTTTCCCATTCTTCTTTAAATAAGAAAAAATGTCAGATCCAGATCATGTTTTGCCTAAGCGCGTCGTTCGCACCATTACCCTCACGGAGGATGACCTAAATATGCTTGATGAAATTGAGCGTGTGCTTTCGAAAACAGGTCACCGGGTAAAGACCGATTCCAAACTGATTCGAGCCGCAGTCAATGTCGCGTCCCGTGTACTTCAAGGAAAATCATACGATGTTAATGAGATTGCTGAAAGAGTAGTTCTTGAGGACGGACGATCACTCAGTAAATTTGTTGCAAAGAAAAAGGCTTAATTACGGCTATTTCCATATAACTCTAAGCACTTCATCAAATTGGTCTTGTGCTAGAGCCACAATTTGCTGGTTTACCTCGAGACAAATATCTTCTTTTTGGGTCAGAAAGATCGGACGATGGCTCAGAATACTCAATTTCTTGAATATCTTTTCCATGAAATGTTTTGGGCATGCCAATTTTATAATTCCCACACTGTTTTCGGTTTGTGCAGAGAGTGCATGACCAATCCCGTCCGGGGATTGTTTGATGATTTTGGGGTACCCTCCTAGTGCTTCCTCATATTCTTCTGACCATCGATGCTGATTCCCTCCCAATTTTGCAAGAATACTGAAGACTCTGAGGAGGCTTGAGTTACCGGATGGCATTGCATGGTCGTACCATGATTTTTTTCGGCTAGGTCCAGGTTTTTCCATATTTTCCGGGGTAGTAAAATAGCCTGCTAAACTAGGATCTTTGAAACGCTCCACTGCTTGATTAATAAGAGCCTCCGCTTTTTCTATCCAACTATCCAGGCTTCCCTGGTCCCAAATTTCAGAAATTGCACCAAAAGAAAGGATCGACTCTGCCCAGAAGCTATAATCTTCAAGAAATCCATATGGACTTTTCGACTGGTCGGGATAAAGGATTGAAGATACGGAGTTATCCGGGAGTCGAAATGCGGATTCCATCCAATTCAAAATTTCTCTGGCACGGATGATTAACCCTTCATCCGACAGGGCTGTACCCGCATCAATTAACGCCCGCACATAGAGTGCATGCTGTGCACAAGATCTTTTTTCATCGCGGGATGGTTTACCTGCAAATTCCCTAGCAGCTTTCAGTTTTCTGAGAATTTCCCTTTGCTTCTCAAGGGGCATTTTATTGGGATGAACTAATTTGGGAAGAAAGAGATCGGTGGTTGTTTTGGCGAATGGACCCCAAAGTTTTACCAACAGGTCTGCTTCTTTTTTACCAATTACTTTTTCCACTTCCTTGTAGGTCCAGAGGTAATAGGCTCCCTCCATTCCATTCGTTTCCGCAGCGAGAGAACTTGCGTAGCCAGTCCTAGGACTGCCCATCTCTTCTTCGATCCAATTTAAGGTATTTTCCAAGACTACTCGGTCTTGAAGTTTATGAAATTTCCTAAAAGACCGGGAGTATGTCGAGATCAGTAATGCGTTGTCCGAAAGCATTTTTTCAAAATGTGGTGATGTCCAATCTCGGTCTAGGCAGTAGCGAAAGAATCCCCCATGAACATGATCAACGAGTGATCCTTGTCCCATTGCTCCCAAAGTTTTTTCTAAACAAAAATCTAAACGGCTGGAAAATTCAGGACTTCTCCGAACAGCCTCAGCCTCGCTGAGTGAGAAAAGAAAGTCTATTTTCATAGGTGATGGAAACTTGGGAGCGGGAGTGAATCCACCAGCCTCATCGTCATGGGCTTTACAGAGTATTTCCCCGGCAGTAATGAGCATTTTGGTCTGCCATTCTCTGGGGTCGGATAGGTTGACATTATTTGAATGGTTAAGATTGGCTAAAGCATTTTTGCCATTTTCTTCCAGCTCTTCCCGTCCGTGATGATAGTGTTCTGCGATGCGCAGTAATACTTGTGGCCAAGGAGCAATATCCTGACCTTTGTCCTCTTTGGGAAAGTATGTACCACACCAAAATGGAGACCCGTCAGGAAGGCAAAACGCGTGCAAGGGCCAGCCAGCGGACTGGTTAAACATACGGGCCGCCTCCATATAAAACAAGTCCAGATCGGGGCGTTCCTCCCGATCCACTTTGATACATATAAAATGTCGGTTCATGAGGGACGCGATGTAGTCATCCTCATAATTATCCCGGGCCATTTGCCTGCACCAGTGGCAGGATGAATAGCCGATGGATACAATAACAGGTCTGTCCAGTTCCTTTGCCTTGGCAAACGCTTCTTCTCCCCATATGTACCAATTCACTGGCTGTTGGGAAGCGTCTTTAAGATATGGACTTGATTGACTTTGCAAAGAATTTGGCATGAAAAAAAAGAGAGGTTTATGATGGCAGAGAATCCCAAGCTTCCCAAGCACCAATAGGTTAGTATTTTTCCCATTGTCGAGGAGCTGGTTCCACCTTACGGAAGAAGGATGCCCGAAATTCGAGTTCTTTCAGATCAAGTAGCCAATCAGATTGCCGCTGGCGAGGTAGTTGAGCGTCCGGTTGCTGTACTGAAAGAATTGGTGGAAAACAGCATTGATGCAGGGGCTCAAAAAATAGAAATCGAATTTAGAAACGGCGGGAAATCATACTTGAGGGTAGAGGATGATGGGATGGGAATGAAGCCAGACCAAGCACTCCTAGCCTTGGAGAGGCATGCAACCAGCAAGATTCGCAAGGCGAGTGATCTTAATAAAGTGGGAACTTTCGGGTTTAGGGGAGAGGCTTTACCTTCAATTGCTAGCGTCAGTCGATTTGTTCTGCGCACCCGTTCTTCCTCCGCCCAAGAGGGGACTGAGGTTTTTATTAATGGTGGAAAAATGATTCATTGTAAGGAATGTGGAATGCCTCTCGGGACCCGGGTCGAGGTGTCTCACCTTTTTAACTCCGTTCCTGGACGAAGAAAGTTTCTCAAGACCGAGGTCACCGAAGCCACTCATCTTATCCACATGGCGAAGCTATATGCATTAGCCCATCCGGGAATTACCTTTACTCTGATTGAGGGAGGAAGGACGGTGTTCCGTTCCCCTGCATGCGACAGTCCGACGGATCGAGTACGGGAAATATTTGGCCACAAATTATCCGAATCTCTATCTCCTTTTAAGGCCCAAGGAAATGAACTGTTCATGACTGGCTTACTGGGAAAGCCAGGACAAAGTCGTTCGACTCGAAAGGAAATGATCTTTTTTGTGAACCGCAGACCGGTGGATAGCAAAACCCTATCTTATGCGGTTATTGAAGCTTTTCATACCTTTGTCCCCAAGGGCAGGTTCCCACCGGCTATCTTGTTCATTGAAATCGATCCAGCCGAGGTTGATGTTAATGTACACCCATCCAAGCGTGAAATACGCTTTCGTAACGATGCTCAGGTTCGGTCTTTTATCCTCGGCCATATACTGGAACATAATAAATCAATTGCCTTCTCAGCGAATGACCTTCGCTCATCCGAACCTAAGATCGAATATGAAAGAGAAAACGGTAAACTGGTCCCTAAAATCGATGATCAAGCGTTGGAGATTTTTGGAAAGAAACAAACGCCAGAGCCTGAAACTCCCTCTTTCTCTCAAGCTAAAACACCTAGAACGGAAATGGCTAAAGATTCTCGAACGGATGAACTTGGATTGGGGGAAGTTGTTCCTCAATCAATCAAGCCAATCATTGCTCGAAAACTTGTTGGTGAGAGGAGGGATCCCGCCGCGGAGTGGAAATTCCTGGACTTAATTCATGGAGGCCTTGCATTATTTTCCACCCCTCAGGGGCTTGTTGCAATGCACACTCGGGCCGCATATGAACGGGTTCGTTTTGAACAATTGGAAGATAGTTTACGGAATTCCCAACAAGCAGATTCCCAATCTTTACTTCTCCCCGAGCCTTTAGAGTTTGATGGTATTGACAGTTCTAATTTG
>OMJS01000140.1 GCA_900299365.1 Opitutales bacterium | reverse complement strand
GTTTGATATTATCCTAGGTTGGACTCCCCATGATTGACTAGTCTTTGCTCTCATCGCAGCGAAGGAATGAATCGAATTTTGGTAGCATAGTTGATAATAGCAACTTCAGTCATGTTTCGAAATTAGCTTTTCTGGCTAAAATGGTAGATTTATGTTCTAGCGAATGTCTCTGGTAAATATATGAACTTCATGCGAAGATTTGTTCTTTGCGAAAGCGTTTAGCATTTCCCTGAGATCTTTAAATTGACTTCGAAGGATTACGCGACTGCCAATTACTCGTTTATTATTTAGACTGTGATTTTTACTTTGATGCGGATATCGTCTTGATTGTATGACCATTTTAATTCAATATTTTATATTAACAGTTCTTTAGTAGGCATAGCTGTATGTTGGTGCCAAATTTAATGTAATTTAGCCCAAACCCTAGTATCCGCTTAATTACTGCAAATGGAAGGATGGCAGAGTGGTCTAATGCGGCGGTCTTGAAAACCGCTGAACCGGAAACGGTTCCGGGGGTTCGAATCCCTCTCCTTCCGCCATCTCCTTGAAGCTTTTCTCTTGCCATCTAGTTATTCCAAGCGGAAGGGTAATTTGTGATCTTCCTTCGTTTGCTTGTCGTACTGATGATTAAGATTGGACTGTTTATTGTTCTTTCAGCCAAGGATGTTTTATGGTCCGATAGTACGGAGGCCCAATTATTACAGACTATGTTTCTTCAGGCTCACAGGGGGAAATGGTTTCCCATGTCCAACAAAACGCCTCCATATGACGATTTTGTTCTTAAAGGTGGACAATTGTATAGAGACGGTGAGGACATTCCCTTTACTGGATGGTATGCACAATTTGATGAGTCTGATGAACCACGAATGTTGAGTTCATTTGTAGATGGCAAAAAGAATGGATTCACCTACTTATGGGATGAGAATGGGGTCCGGAGGTTCCAAGGTGAGTACATTGATAATTTAAAAAATGGACAATTTTTAGAGTGGAATAATGATGCCATTCAAACTTCGGAGAAGAATTACAAGCTCAATAAATTAAGTGGGGATTATCAACTTTGGTACGACTCTGGTAAGATTAAACTCGATGCAATCTTTAAAGGGGGGAAATTATTGGAAGCCAGAGGTTGGTATCCGGATGGCAGACCATGCCCCTACTCCAAAGTCATAAATGGAAGAGGCGTTATCTTAAGGTATGAAAATGATCACATGTCCTTAACTAAAACCGAGAAGAAAAGAAAATCTTCAAGGATAACATTTCCGGAATTATCAGAATTGAACAAGAATATTTCGATTTGGGAAAATAACCTAACTATTCCCGTTTATGAATTTGATCAATTTCGTCAGGATCTACCGAAAAACGATTAAAGGACTGTCTATCTATTGGTTGATTTAATTTAACCAGTAGTTCTTCATTTTCACGATCTAAATAAAAAATTTGTAAGAGTTTTGAATGAGAGTCGCCAACCAATTGTTTAGAGTTATCGAATGGGGAGAAGTATTCGGGTTTTAATTTCTTCAGGTTGGACAGGGAGTCTTCCAGTCGCTGAACAATTACTTTCTTTTCCTCCAAAAACTTCATTTCAGGCACTTTTTTCTGTACCTTTAACCAGGTGTTTTCCTCAAGTAATAATCGATGAACATCATTGCATAACTCAAGATGTTGCTTGAGTACTTCCGTGGGTTCCATGTCCGAAATGTAGGTTTGGAAAATATTAAAATGAATCCCCTAAACTTTCAGTTGCAGATGGGCGGGAGTAGATGCCGTAACGGTTAACCGCTTGGCGGATTTCACGAGTATCCTCAAGTTGCTCTCTTCTCCATTTCGACATCCCGTAGACAAACTTCAGGTATTTACTACTGGCCAATTCCGTTCGAGCGTCTTCATTGTTATCAAACAATTCTTCAATGGAGATATAGGTTTCTGTAGCTTGGACAAAATTACCAAGTTTTTCTTCACAAAGTGCTACTTGGTAAAGGAGGGGTACTTTCCAGGTTGGCGTATCATCAACGGGAAGAAGAGCAGAATATATACGGTAAGCATTAAAGAATTCACCCGATTCGAAAAATTTGTTGGCCAAGTAGTTACCCGTCTTCTTTTTCCAAAAAGCCCAAATTAATTTCATTTTATTAATCCTGTCAAAGTCCCGGTCACGGAGATTCTTAGCTCCCTCCTCTTCCATAATCAATTGGGGGTTGAAGGTGGCCTCTTTTAATAGAGCAAGAAGTTGAGAAATAGAATCCTCATCTTGGTTTAATTGTTCGTAGGAAAGGGCGAGCAAGTAATGAGTCTCCGGAACATATGGGCTGGTCGGATATAATGTTCCGTATCCACCAAGAATTTCTTTTACCCGGGCAAAATCAGCACGCGGAGTTTTATCAAAACTTTTATCATCAATGATGGCATCAGGGTTTAAGCGCTTTTCCCGTTCCTCATTTCTTATTGTATCAACAGCTCGGCGGAAATGGGCAAGTCCTCTTTTGTAAGCAACGACTGAACGGTCGGATTCATCGAGCTGCTCCAATCGGTTCAGCCGGTCGTAAAATTTAATCGCATTATCATAATCCTCTGAAGTTAAGAAAGTCTCTGCAATCTCGAACATAGCCTGGTTTGATTCAGCATCCTTACGCAATTCGAAGGATTTCCCTTTTCTTTTATCAGCATCGGTGAAGGCAACATTATATGGAAGTGTCAAAGTAGCGTTTATGGCATCGTAAAATTTATTAAGTGCCATACGGTCTGCACCGAGTTCGCGGTATATTTTGCCCGTTCTAATGTGAGTTTCTGGAATAGTGGGTGCTCCCCTTTTCAAGCCTTCAAGAAATGTCTGTACATCTCCAAGCTTAGCATGAAGGTCTGGAATACCTGGTGCATCTTCGTGCTGCTCGAAGGGGTAATCGTCATCTGATGAAAATTCTTCAAGAAATCTCTCGTAAGATTTCGCTGCATCCACCCATGCTTGGTTTTTTTCATGCATATTTATCAATGCGAGTAAAATATCACGCCTGTAACGTTTGTGATTGGGTGCGGTTAGCCTCCCAAGCACACGATTGCAATACGATGTCGCTTTATATACTGTGCGGGTAACAAAGGGATTACCTGAGCCACCAGAGGCCATTCTTGTGGCCATGATGGCTTCACGAATCTTTTCCTTCATTTCTTGGTCGATGCCATCTCCAAGCACAATGTAATCTTCAACCATTATATCAATTTCATCATTGGCAGATGGAAGAGCAGATGCTGGTAGTTTGACAGGATTATCTTCCGGCAAAGATTCCTGAACATACTCTTTTGTCGGAAGAAGTAATTTAGGTTCTTCGTTTGGTACCTCGACATTCGTTGAAACGGGGAGAGGTTCCACCATAGAGCCGGTTGATAATGAGGATGGCTTTCTTAGTAAATCAACTTCCCTTAATAGATCATCCAAGCTCATTTGAGAGTAATCAGCTGTTCGAGGTAAGGTACTTGGCTGTTTTATGACGGGATTGAGCACAGGTTGCGAAGATTGTGAGGATTGAGGTGGCTGAGGTTGAGTACCTAATCGCTCAACCGGAGTTTCACTGACCGGGTTCCTTAATTCTTCGGGCAATAATTCATTCTGGACCCTGAATGACTGGTTAGTGCCAGGGAAATCATTTTTTAGAGCTTCGTTTACCTGGTCAGTTTGATCTAACTGATTTTCAGACGAACGATCAATCTCTTCGAGCAATGAATCTATACCGTTAATTACCTCTTCGATCGATTTAAGTTCGGGTTCTTGGGAATAGACTAGTGAAAAAAAAGTTCCAAGTCCTAGACAAATACCGCAGATCCTTAAAAAATTCATTACCTAACCCTCCTAGTATACCTAGATTTTGATTCCATGATCATATTTCCACCATCCAAAGTAAAAGGAGGAACGAAATCAACATTTGTTCGGGGCTTTCTACTTGGTTTCCCAACAGTAGACTCGAGGATCTGCATAAGTTCATCGGTGTTATTCAGATTTGGCTCTGGTAATTCCCCATCCACAAAAGGATCATTCAGAGGGAGGGATAAATCCTCCTTTAAGCCAATAGTATTTTGTTCTGCGGGAATGGTATAAACTGGGGAGGTGTCATTTTGATCATCATATGAGATTAAAGGGAAAGATGAGCCCTGCGAGGCAGTATCATCTTTAACAACAATAGTAGAGGTATCTGATTTACTTTCGAGTAGCATAAGTTTCCTCCTGTCAGCAAGAGGCTTAGTCTCGTGAAATCGTAATTTTGGAGGTGCTTGGAGAGTCAGATAACCATTTTTAGCCGTTGGCGTTTCCGGAATGGACTTGAAAAAGCCAAGGCAAGTTATTGAAGGTGCAAGTAAAAATACACTACATGCAAGAGCTATTTTCAAGGAATACGATCTATATTGAAGGATATCTTTCACACTTACTATGGTCGGATACAGATCATTTAACTTTAGCTATTATTTAAAAAAAGATTACCAAGGCGAATAAATCTGGTTTTCTTGATGAGCGGCAAGCAAATCATCTTCAGTATGAATATCAATAGGATGAACCTCTTTTGCCTCAAAAATTTGGGCGGTTATCTTGAAGGGGTCTCCGTAATTCTTTAGACAGGTCGAACTTTGTGCCCAAACTGCATAGGGATTAGATAATGATTCACCGGAATCAGCTGCAATAGAAAGGGCACTTGCAAAAACCTCCTTCGGGCATTCGGGGAAATTGCAATTGTAGTTTAAATGGATATCGCAGGGGAAATTGTCTATAATGTGCTGAAAGACAGGAATAGAAGCAGTATCATCAGTGGCAAGTTCTGGAGGTCTGTTCAAAATAGCAACTTCTTTGATGTCCATACAGGTTCGCGCAATTAATTCGCTGTCCGTGGATAAAACCAAATCGGTAAAAAGATTGCTTTCAAGTAAATTTATAATTGCCCGACGGACTAATGGTATTCCTTTGTACGGAAGTAAGTTTTTATAAGGCAATCTCTTGCTGCCAGCACGGGCGATTACAGAACCAAGGTTTCTCATTAATAATTACTTTCCATAAATGTAGAAATTTAAGCAAATTTTATAGTCCAAGGATTGGGTTGAAGATATAATCATACTAATCTAATAAGTTTATTGTTTAATGATCCCTTATTCGAAGCAACATATTACTGATGAAGACAGACTCGCAGTGTCACATGTTCTGGAGTCTGATTTTGTGACGCAGGGACCTGCGGTAGTCGATTTTGAGGATGCATTAAAAAAAAGGTTTTCGGTTGAGCATGCTGTTGTATGTTCTAGCGGAACGGCGGCTCTACACCTTTCTTATGCCGGTATAGGTGTAAATTCCAAAACAATCGGCATAGTTCCCGCAATTACATTCTCTGCAACTGCCAACGCATTTCGTTACCTTGGTGCGGAAGTTCGCTTTTGTGATGTTGATGAGAAAACCGGGCTTATCTGTTTGGATTCCCTTGAGTCCATCCTCCGAAGCATCGAGTATAAGTCTAGCCTGTGTCGGGGGGTGATTTCGCCGGTTTCTTTTGCTGGGGCAGTAGCACCTCTTCAGGAGATAAAAAAATTAACTCCGGTCCATGGGCTTAAAATTATTGAAGATGCATCGCACTCTCCTGGGGCTTTTGTTGATGGGGATAGAGCTACCGTTCATAGTGCATCTTGCAGTTATTCGGACGCGGCATGCTTGAGTTTTCATCCAGTGAAACATATTTGTTGCGGTGAAGGTGGGGCAGTTCTAACCAATGACAAAACGATAAGCGATGCTGCTCGCAAATTACGTTCTCACGGAATTGAGCGACCTTACGACGATAGTCATGAATCTCCTTGGTTTTATCAGCAAACAGAACTTGGATGGAATTACAGACTCACCGATTTCCAAGCTGTATTGGGACATAGTCAACTATCGAGGTTGGATATTCAACTCGAAGCGAGGAGAAAAATTGCAGAAACTTATGATTGTGCATTTGCAGAGGCACCATTCAATGAATCTTTTGAAGTCCCCATTCTTTCACCTGGTCATTCCTGGCATCTCTATATCATTCGCTTCAAATTGGCTGGTATTCGAGACCGAGTACACAAGTTTTTGAAAAAAAGAGGAATACTTACTCAAATTCATTATGTTCCGCTATACAGGCATCCCTACTACCTAGAACGGTATGGAAAGCAGAATTTCCCTGGTGCGGAGAAATTTTATCAATCTTGCCTCAGTATTCCAATGTATCCTTCTCTTTCTCTTGATGAACAGCAACTGGTAATTGATTCACTTGGTTTGTGTTGCAAGGATTTGCTATGAGCAATTTACCATATTATTCATTACTCGGTCCTAGACCGTTTCAAAAAGACGAATATTCTATCGCATCAGTAAGGTTTTTGGACAGCGAACCCATACGGATATGGAGAAATGAGCAGATCTCTGCACTAAGGCAAGCAAAGCTATTATCCAAGACCGAACAGATTGAATATTTTACGAGAGTTATTGAACACGATTTTAACCAGATGAAACCAAGTCAAATCTTGGTACGCTTTTGCTTAAATGAAAACCTAATTGGGTACGGAGGGATCGTGCATTTGGACTGGATAAACTTACGTGGGGAAATTTCATTCCTTCTCGATACTGCTCGAACAAAAGACTCCGCATCCTATCAGCGAGAACTTAATGTATTCTTTAACTTAATCAAAGAATTAGGGTTCAGGAAACTTGGACTTCACAAGCTAACCACAGAGGCTTATGCACATCGCACTAATCATGTCGATGCCATTAAGAATGCTGGGTTTAAGTGTGATGGAATTTTGAGAGATCATGTTAAGGTAAATGGCAGATGGGTTGATGCAGTGGTTGGTTCCTGCTTGTGTGATGAATTTATTAACGGATCATCTTAATGAATTCTTTATGCCCACGGATTCTATTCTGTTCCCTATCTGCAAAGTATGCTCTGTACAAAGAAGTAGAAAGAAACGCACTTAAGTTTTCGAGTAATGTGTCCGTTATTGGGTGCGATTCAAATCCGAACTGCGAGGC
>OMJS01000139.1 GCA_900299365.1 Opitutales bacterium | reverse complement strand
GAAATTCTCTTAGTAATGAAAACAATTCCTTTCAGTTATAATTATTTATGTTTTTTGACGAAACCAAAGTTATTTTAAAAGCCGGCAATGGAGGGGATGGTTGTATGTCCTTCCTTCGTCAGAAATATATGCCTAAAGGTGGTCCAAACGGCGGAAATGGTGGAATGGGTGGAGAAATCATTCTGCAGGCAGATGAGAATGTGTCTGATCTCAGAACCTATCATTTCAAAAAACAATGGAAGGCAAAAAATGGCGAACCAGGACGGGGAAGTGATCAAAATGGGAAGGGTGGGGAACCATGTATTTTAAAAGTTCCTCTTGGTACAGAAGTTCGTGATTTAGACTCCGGGGATATCATTTGCGAGCTGATGGAGCACGAACAAGAAATCCTCTTGTTAGAGGGAGGTAAAGGGGGGCGTGGAAATGCCACTTTTAAATCTTCGACCAACCAGACACCCCGTCAATTTACAGAAGGTAAACCTGGGATGGAGGGAGCGTTTGTTTTTACCCTAAAAACCATTGCTGATGTTGGGTTGGTTGGATTTCCCAATGCGGGAAAATCTACGCTGCTCAATGTTTTATCTAATGCTAAGCCCAAGGTTGACTCTTATCCTTTCACCACTCTTGTGCCTACGGTTGGTGTGATTGATTATCCCGATGATTTTAAGACTGTAACAATGGCGGATGTGCCTGGTCTGATTGAAGGAGCAGCCGAGAACCGTGGGTTAGGCCATCGTTTTTTACGCCATATTGAGCGGTGTCGATTGATTCTTTTTTTACTCGATTTAGCAGGCACCGATGGCAGAACACCGATCGAAGATTTTTTGCACCTGCAAAAGGAGTTACAGGATTACGATGAAAAATTAGTCCAAAAAGAATTTATTATAGTTGGAAATAAAATTGATGAAGAAAATGGACAGAAGAATTTAGATGAATTTCGCATTCGTTTCCCTGATCGGGAAATCTTTTCGATTTCCGCTATTCTCGAAGATGGCTTGGATGAGCTAAAAGCCCATTTGCTTTCCCATTTTTCTTAAAATTTCCAAAAAAATTAAGGTGAATAACTTTTCTTTTTTTGATCTTGTATTGCACAAACGCTTGTGCAAAAAAAGGGAATGGATGTGGAAGTAAAAAAGGAAGGAAATTTATCAGTAAAAAAGGAAAATATTGGAATGAATGAAAATCCTCTCGATAGGGGATTATTTATTCCTTTGATTAAAAATGAAACCAAGCAGGAGCGTGCAAACCGCATTCTTTCAATGATGGAGGAATCAAATGATCGGTTAAACCGGGTGCTTGAAATTTTTAATCGGATGAAACGTTAGCGATGTCAGAAAAATCTCAATCTGGTATGAACCAAGCGGCGGCCCAAATGGGCCGAAGGGGAGGAAAATCAGGAAAAGGAGTGAGTAAGAGACGGGGAAATGTTTCCTACTACCGAGACATGCAGAGAAAATCGGTTGCTTCTAGGCTAAAGAATTCGGAGGGTTCAGAAAAGAAACGCGAAAAGAAGTAATTTAAGCGGCAATTCTCGCTTTTTCACTTCGTAAGAAGACGGGCTCATTTGCTGACGAATCTTCGGGCGAGTACGAGTAGCCATCCATCGAGAATTCTTTTATATCATTCTCACTTTCAATCTTGTTAGTGATTATGAAATTTGCCATGAGGCCTCTTGCTCTTTTGGCATAGAAACTAATGATTTTAAACTTTCCATTTTTCTCATCCTTAAAGGAGGGAGAGAAAATGTTGGCATCTATCTTTTTTAACTGGGCAGCTTTGGAATATTCTTGGGACGCTAAATTTATAATTGTCTGAGATTTGGTAATTTTTAAGTCCTCGGTGATTGATTTAGCCAACCTATTACCCCAGAATGCATATAGATCTTTGCCGGCAGGATTGGCATAGACTGTACCCATTTCCAAGCGGTAAGGTTGTATAAGGTCTAAGGGTTTTAAAATTCCATATAGTCCAGAAAGTATCCTTAAGTTGGATTGGGCGAACTCAAAATCAAGAGGGTTAAAATTCCAAGCCTGTAAACCTTCGTAAACATCTCCTTTAAAGGCGACCACAGCTTGTTTTGAAGTTTCTGCTTTATGTGCTTTTGTCCACGCCTGAAATCTATCGTGATTGAGTTTGGCAAGTTTTGGACTGAGTCCCATGAGTGATTCGATTTCAACACTACTTAATTTAGATAGGCTTTTTATTAGATCATTTGAGAAATCAAGAAAGTCTGGTTTTGTGCAAAGATTAGTGGGCGATGGATTTTCAAAATCCAGAGTTTTGGCAGGGGAAAGGAGCGTAATCATAAATTCAATCTAGTTCCAATGGAGTTTGAATCAAGGTGAGAAAACCTGAGCACAAAGAATCACTGATTTTAATAATAAATTAGGAAAATTTCGATCTAAGTTGCCCTAGGGCAAATTTCCTTTTTCCTAGTAGGAATTGAACTGAGTATTTATCGCTGTGTATCCCATTGTTATATTCATATTGTTATTAGGAAACTGGATCGTTTTCTCCGGAAAGTTTGATGCCTTTCACTTGGGACTTGGGGTAATCAGTAGTTTGTTTGTTACCTGGATATCTCACGACTTTCTTTTTCATGATCGTAAGAAGACTTGGGACGAGCGTATGCAGGAAACAGGTGCCTTCTTTCAGTATGTTCCCTGGTTGGTGGTGGAAATTATAAAGGCGAATATGCATGTTTTTAAACTGGCGATGACCCGGAAGGGTTATGAAGAGATTGCTCCACGAATAGTTACCATAAAAACCAAGCTAAAAACGGATTTCGCCAAGTTTGTTTTTGCCAACTCCATTACCCTCACACCTGGAACGATCACCATGCTCATTCGGGGGGATGTTTTTCATGTGCATACGATGAGCCAGTTTTTAGAGGATGATCTATTGGAGGGTGCGATCGAACGAAAAGTCGCCGAAGTTTTCGAACCCGAGGTTTTAAAGCTTAGGCGGAGGAAAAAATGAAGGAGTGGTTTGCCATCATTATGGGAGCATCTTTGCTCGTGCTCATGGTTCCTATACTCTATCGAATCGTGGTGGGACCGACCGGATTTGACCGGATACTTGGAGTCAATGTAATTGGTACCAAGACGGCGGTCATTCTGGTAATCATTGGAACTTTATTTGACCGGGTGGATATGTTTGTGGACTTTGCCATTGCCTATGCATTGCTCAATTTTGTAGGTGCCATCGTAGTATCCCGTTATTTCAATCGTACCGTACCTTTGCAGGAGATGGAAAAGCCAAAGCCTAAACCAAGAACTAGGGCCAAGACATGATCGAACTTTTGGCAAATAGTAGTGTTTCTGAGTCTGCGAATAGTCCCGGTTGGTTTCTCGTTCATTCCATCGGAGTAGGTATGGGGATTTTGGGGCTGGTTTTCTTTCTTGGCACCGCGGTGGGTATGGTGAGGTTCCCCGATTTTTATACCCGTATGCACGCAGCGGGAAAGGGGGATACTTTATCCACCATGCTCATGCTTACTGGGTTTGGGCTAGTAATGATGGAAGATTTTTCTCTGAGTAGTTGGTTACTACTGCTGAAAATTCTGGGAATCGTACTTTTTATTTTTATTACTACGCCGACCAGTTCGCATGCCTTAATGCGAGCTGCTTTTGAAGATGATGAAATGCCCCTCGGAGAAAAGGATTTAAAAAAACTCCGTAAACGATCCCGCAAATCCACCTTCAAATAATTCATGGGACTCGAACTTTTTAACACCTTGATTCTGAGCCTACTTGTAGTGGTGGCGATTCTTTCCCTCTGGGTGCGAGACTTAGTTGTTTCTGCGGCGGTCTTTGCGATTTACAGCTTTTTAATGTGTCTACTTTGGGCGGAGATGGGGGCAGTGGATGTGGCCTTTACCGAGGCAACCGTGGGTGCGGGTGTAAGCACAGTGATTTTGATCGCCACAGTTTTTAATTTAAAAAGAAAGGCAAAGGACTGATGAAACGGGCAGCCTTAATCCTAGTCCTTTTAATAGGTTTACTTCTCTCTTGGGCGGCTAAGGATTTTCCATCTTGGGGAAATCCACAGGCTCCTGCCTCCTCTTCTCCAGTATCCTCCCATTTTATTGCCAGTACTGGAGTGGATACCGAAGTACCCAATATGGTAACTGCGGTCCTTGCGGATTACCGAGGTTTTGACACCATGTTTGAAACCGTAGTGGTATTTATTGCCGGATTAGCCGTGGTTTCAATTCTTCGTGGCGGGCCAACCCGCAGGACTCGTGACCGAAAATTTGTGGTCGATTTTGAGCCCGATTTGATTGTTACCAATACTGTCAGACTAATTGTTCCAGTTATTCAAATCTTTGCTTTTTATGTTTTGGCCCATGGGCATGTTAGTCCAGGAGGTGGGTTCCAGGGAGGAGTGGCCATGGGTGCTAGTTTTATTCTTATTGCCCTTTCATGGGATTTAAAAACTGCACTGAACCGATTTTCCATAGATCGTTGTTTCACCGTGGCTGCCTTAGGAATTATTATTTATGCGGGGATTGGTTTACTTTCCATGGTGCTTGGCGGAGAATTTCTGGATTACGCCCATCTTTCCCAAGTTCTTCCAGTCAGTCCGGAAATGGCCCGCTATCATGCGATGCTTGGTGTAGAAATTGGGGTTGGTTTCACTGTAACGGCAATCATGTTCGCTCTCTATGCCAGTCTGTCCACTGATGGGCGCATGCAGGATGGTCTGTAGAGTATAATCCAAAAGTATCAGATGTTCGAGGACGGATCTATTTTAAATCAACTACTAGTCGAGCGACTAAATTATTTTATTTATGTCGTTTTACTTTTAATCGGTTTATGGGCAATGATTGCCAAAAATAATCTGATTAAAAAATTGATAGGAATGTCGATTTTTCAAACAGCAATCATTTTGTTTTATGTATCGATCGGGGTAAAGAAAGGTGCAACTATACCCATATATTTACCCGAGCATGACCCTCATGGAAGCAACTTAGTCACAGATTCAAATTCAACTGAACTTACTGCTCATGGTCCTCAGGTTTTGGAAGCTTCCCTTGTTTCTGGATACACCAATCCATTGCCCCATGTGCTCATGCTAACTGCAATCGTGGTTGGAGTAGCCACACTCGGTCTTGCACTTTCCGTATGCCTGCGGATTTATCGGGGATATGGAACCGCTGAGGAAGATGAATTGCTGGAAAAACTTGAACGGGAAGATGCCCGAAATACGGGTGGATTAACAAGACGCCGGCCAAGAAGTCGAAGACCTAACAGAAATAAAGCTACCAATAATCAATCCAAACGGTCTGCTTCTTTTGAGAGTTCAAAATCTCAAAGTCCGAAAAATAAGAACCGGCGACCAAGCAATTCAAAACCAAAGGTAGGTAGTTCCAGTGGTTCAGAACCGACCGAGAACAATAAGCCCAAGCCAAGGCGTCGTCCAAGAAAACTTAGTGCCCGTAAGCCCGGAGAGAATAAATCCTGATGAGTGATCATATTGTTTGGATAGTCTTGTTTCCTCTTCTCGGATCGGTCGTTTGTGCCTTATCTGGGGCTATTTCTAAAAAGATTTGCTATCCTACCTCGATCCTCTCGATGGTTCTTTCAGTTTGGGCATCTGTACAAACTCTTTTACAAGCCATTGAATCTCCCGTTCATGAAATTTCTTACATTCTAGGCGGCTGGAGTTTGGATCTATTCCCACGAGGTGTTGGGATTGAATTCCGGGCCGACCTTCTTGGTGCATTAATCACTCTAGTAGTTACCGGGGTGGGATTGATAGTTGCATTATATTCCAAAGTACCCGTTCAACGGGAAACGCCCGGGAAAGAGCCAATGTATTATGCACTCTTTCTTTTGCAGATTGCAGGGCTTGCGGGAATCGCCCTTACCGGAGATGCTTTTAATCTGTATGTCTTAATCGAAGTAGCTGCTCTTACCGGATACGGACTTATTGCGCTCGGTACTAACCGGGCAGCGGCAGCTACTTTTAATTATATCATCTTGGGTACCATTGGGGCATCCCTATACTTGCTCGGTGTTGGTTATTTGTATTTAAAAACTGGTACCCTCAATATGGTCGGCATTCAGGAAGCGATCGAGGCACAGGCGTTACATAATTCTCCGGCTGTTCAAGTGGCTTTCGTTTTGGTTCTGATTGGTATTTTGATCAAGATGGCCTTTTTCCCTCTTCATGCATGGCTTCCTAATGCTTATTGCCATGCACCGACCACCACATCCTGCTTACTCGCCCCTTTAGTTACTAAAGTGATGATTTATGTACTGATCCGTATGGTCCTTTCAGTCTTTGGGGTTGAATTTTCCTTTGAGTCAAACTTATGGACCGAGATCATGCCATGGTTGGTGGTGGTAGCTATTGTATGTGCAGCGGTCATGGCCTTGGCGCAAAGAGAAATCAAAAAGATGCTAGCCTACTTAATCGTGGCCGAAGTAGGCTACATGGTTGGAGGGGTGTGGATTTACAACTATTATGGTCTGATTGGATCGATTTTTCATATAATTAGTGACGCCTGTATGACCCTGTGCCTATTTTTGGGGGCAGGGATTATCTTGGAAAAATGTAGAACCACTCACTTTGATGGGCTTCGTGGATTGTTTGCAAAGATGCCACTAACCATGATCGGTTTCTTTGTGGGTGGCTTTTCCATTATCGGACTTCCTCCAACCTGTGGTTTTTTCAGTAAGTGGTATTTAATCACTGGGGGAATGGTATCCGAAAGGTGGGAATATATGGTTACTTTAATGTTTTCCACCATGGTCATGGTGGTGCTCTTTTTTCGTTTAATTGAGCGTATTCATTTGGCAGTCGACGAGAGTGGAAAAAACTTGGGGAAAGGGCATGGAGATTTGGGATTAAGCAGTGAGCAAACCCGTTTTGATGAAGCTCCCCTTAGTATGCTTATTCCTTTATTGATCGCCGCATCTATTGTCCTGATTGTTGGAGTGTATAATCAGGAAGTGGTCGACCAGATCGAAGTCTTCCTTCGTGCCTATGATCTACCAACAGGAGTTACCTACAAATGAATACCCCTGTAATCGTTGACGATATCCGGCCATTGATTGCCTTGCTCGTGCCTTGGGTGGGCATGGTTGGTATTATTTGGGCTGGGGAAAAGCGTCCAAACTTGCGTGAACTTTTTACTTTTATTGCGGCATCTGTACAGGCAGCAGTTGTGCTCTCTTTGGTCCCGGTAATCCTTGGTGGTGCGATTATAGAGTTTCATATCTGGCAGATTTTTTCTTATGTTCCGATGTTGCTACGGGTTGATGGACCGGGTCTCCTTTTTGCCTGCGTGGCCTCTGTTCTTTGGATTGCCACAACCTTATATTCCGTTGGGTATATGCGTGGGTTGCACGAGCACGCCCAGACGCGGTTCTATTCCTTCTTTGCCCTCTCCCTGTCCGCCACCATGGGGGTGGCCTTCTCGGCCAATCTATTGACTATCTATTTCTTCTACGAAATGCTATCTGTCTCAACATTCCCTCTGGTTACTCATATGCAGGACAAAGAGGCCCGGACAGGTGGACGAACCTACCTAGGGTACTTGCTTTTTACTTCTCTTTGTCTTCTCTTGCCCGCTTTGAGTTGGTGCTATGTCTGGTTGGATGGAGGGCATCTGACCATGGACTTTATTGAAGATGTGGGAAAAGTCGGGCACTTTGGAGAAACTACCCAGATTGTTCTTCTCTTTCTCTTTACATTCGGTTTTGCCAAAGCTGGCCTGATGCCGGCTCATTCCTGGTTACCTGGTGCTATGGTTGCTCCCACCCCGGTGTCTGCACTTTTGCATGCGGTCGCAGTAGTCAAGGTAGGTGTATTCTGCGTATATCGTGTATATGCTGATGTTTTTGGAGCGGATGTTCTGGCCAATATGGGCGGGGAGGAATGGACCATGGTGGTGGCATCTGCAACCATTCTAATCTCCTCTTTGATAGCCTTGTCACAGGACAATTTAAAGCGTCGCTTGGCCTTTTCCACAATTGGACAGTTGGGCTATGTGGTACTAGGAGCTGCAATTGCCACGGATCGTGGACAGGGTGGGGCAGTCTTACACATCGCTATGCATGCATGTGGTAAAATTACCCTCTTTTTCTGTGCGGGCGCTATTTTTGTGGCCACGGGTAAAAAATATGTCAGCGAATTGCGTGGTCTTGGGCGAAAAATGCCCCTTACTATGGGAGCATTCATGATTGGTTCGTTAAGCGTGATAGGACTACCTCCACTGGGCGGTTTTGTCAGCAAATGGTATCTTGCCTTGGGTGCACTGGATAGGGATGCGATGTGGGTAGTGGTTGTCCTGCTAATCAGTTCATTACTCAATGTCTTTTATCTTTTACCTGTAGCAGTAACTGCATTTTTCCGATCCTCCGAGACGGAGAAGGATCCATCATTTAATGAAGCACCATGGCCCTGTGTGGTTCCCCTTCTTCTTACCGCAATCGGTTGTTTCTTCCTCTTTTTCTGGTCGGATGTTCTTTTGCAAATGATCGGACTGCAACCATGATTTTTTCACAATATTTCACTTATGTGCCCTAGACCCAAAAATCATAAGGAACAGGGATCCCCGAGTTGGTTGGATCGTCCGGAGAATGTTCGAAAGACGATTCGTGCTTTTTATGGGTTATGTATTCTGATTATCCTTTCCGACTTGGTTTTTAGTTTGGGTTGGCACAAACATGCTGCTCTGTCAGCGGATTCTAGTTTGCACATTTTCGAGACATTGCCAGCTTTCTATGGAATAGTAGGGTTTGTAGGATGTGCAGCCTTGGTGATTATCTCGAAATTGATGCGTGGTTGGAAGGGTAAGAATTTATTGATGCGAGAGGAGGATTACTGGGAAAAATAAAATGAGTGTGCTCGCATCCACCATAGAAGTTGGCACTCATCCTGCCATCATCCTAATCCTTGGCGGAATAGCCGCTGCAGTCCTAAGGGGTAGCTTTGCTTCAGTTGCCCTGGTCCTAGCCCCCCTGTTTGGGCTTGGTTATGTGGGCACCCTCGATGTTGGTGCATCATCCACCTTCAATCTTTTTGGGTATGAAATCCTCAGCGTCGTGGTTGATCAGCAGGCCAAGTTGTTTGGGTATCTTTTTCATATAGCCGCACTGGCGGCTGGTATATATTCCTTTCATGTGCGTGATCCTTGGCAGGTCTCGATGTCACTGCTCTATGCGGCATCCGCGGTCGGAGTGGCTTTTGCCGGAGATATGTTATCCCTTTTCCTATGGTGGGAAGGATTGGCGGTTACTTCCGTTTTTCAAATTTGGGCAAGAAGAACCCAAAAAGCAGAAGATGCCGGATTCCGCTATCTTTTCTTTCATATTTCTTCTGGTCTGCTTCTTTTAGCCGGCATCTTGTTTCGCTATCATGAATTTGGTACTGAGGGCTTTTCCCTTTCCTCGCTTACCAATGCTCTCGAGGGCGGAGATACAGGTGCCCTACTCATTCTCTTGGCAATTGGTATTAAAGCTGCATTTCCTGGGCTGCATGTCTGGTTGAAGGATGGCTATGCCGAGGCCACCCATTCCGGGCCCGTCTGGTTATGTGCCTTCACCACGAAATGTGCGGTTTGTATGCTAGCTCGTTTGTTTCCGGGAGCAGAAATTTTAATTACCATTGGAATCATCATGGCAATCTTTCCAATCTTTTACGCAGTGATTGAAAATGATCTCCGCCGGGTATTATGCTACAGTAAGATTAATCAGATTGGTTTCATGGTTGTTGCTATCGGGATTGGTACTGAACTGGCTATTGATGGTGCGATTGCCCATGCCTTTAATCATGTACTTTACAAGAGCCTACTTTTTATGTGCTTGGGTGCAGTTATTTTTAGAACGGGCGAGATCAGGGCGAGCCATTTAGGAGGTCTTTTCAAATCTATGCCATGGACAGCCGGATTCACGATTTTCGGTGCGATTTCGATTTCATTTCCTCTCTTTTGTGGATTCGTTAGTAAATCGATCATCATTACTGAGGCGGCCCGTCATGGTCATACTTTTATCTGGATATGTCTTCTTTTTGCATCCGCTGGAGTATTTCATCAAGCAGGCATAAAGATTCCATACTTTGCTTTCTTTGCCCGCGATTCCGGATTACGACCAAAGGAAGCGCCTGTAAATATGCTCTTGGCGATGGTTTTTGTATCTTTCCTTTGCCTCTTTATGGGATGTAATCCGCAGTGGCTTTACAGTTTACTTCCAAATGGAGCGGAAGGGTATAATCCATACGATGCCACACATGTGATTACTCAATTGGAGATTTTGTGCTTTTCTGGCCTTGCTTTTCTACTGCTAAAAACATGGGGAAGATATCCCCCTGAATTACCATCGATAAATTTAGATGTGGATTGGATTTATCGTAAATTGGGTCGCGGTTTGCTCGCTATTGGCGAGAGTTTCTGGAATGGATTAAATGATCGGGTTCATGGATTTTTCGTGGGTGGTTTGACCGACCGGGTATGTTTATTTCTTAAGCAGGGACATGTGTATACAATGAAACTTTTGTACCAACCATTCTCTAAAGTAGGGTTGATTGAATATGCTGGCTCCAAAGGGGAAGGAAGTTTTGCCAAGCGAACAGCACTTGGGGTACATCCAGTCGGCTGGACTGCACTCATTTGCATGCTCTTTTTTCTTGGTTTTCTGTTACTTCTTTTCATGTAGGGAGGACCAATCTTCCTTGCTCCTGCAATTAGCAGATGTTTGATTATATTTGTGAACGGGATGTATGGTAATTGGAGGTGTGTTTTTTTCTTGGTTTGCTTCGCTTGCCTGATAGGTGGGTGCAAATACATCGATCCTGAAGCAAATTTTATTGAGGAGAAAAGGGTCTGGGCGAAGATCAAAAAAGAAGCTCCCGAACTTGGACTTGAGCCCAGTTTCGTCTATGCGATCTGTCATGCGGAAAGTAGCTTGAATGCTAATGCGGAAACTTCCATTGCGAAAGGGATGATGCAATTAACCGAGGGTGCATGGTCAGATGTTACTAACCTTCATTACCGGACTGCGTTTCAATGGGAAACCAATGTAGAGGTGGGTATGCTATATTTAAAACGGTTAAAAGGAATGCTTGAGAGTGTAGATATGTTTAACTATCCACGTTTGGCCGCAAGTTACCGCTACGGTTACGGTGCCTTAAGGCAGGAACAATATATGGTCAGCCGGATGAAAACCCCCATTAATCGGATTTACCGAAAATTATTTACCGGTCAATTATCTCCCGTTGCTTTACCCGAGGATTAATTGATTTTCTTGAATATCAATAAATGGGTTCAAAAACAGAGGTGACTGGAAGGAAGCGCGGCGATGAACCGCTCGCCCCACCAACTGGTTATGAACCTGATATTAGTGCTTTTTTAGCATGGGTCCAATTAGAGCGTGGACTGTCCAAAAATACCGTGGAATCTTATGAAGCGGACCTTATACAATGTTCCTGTTTTTTGAATCAGCATGGTTCATCGAGTTGGCAGAGTGTAACTTTAGACCTGGTCTCTGCTTGGATTTCATCCTTAACCTTGGATGGCTATGCCATTGCCAGTCTTGCCCGAAAGTTGTCTGCCATACGCATGCTTGCTCGCTACCTAGTTGCCGAGGGTAGGTTAGAAAATGATTTTACCGAATTGCTCAGTAATCCAAAAAAAGGAAGGTTTCTCCCCCACGCATTAAATATTGAGGAAATAGAGAGGTTTCTTTCCGCCCCTGACTTGAATACACCGCTAGGAAAGAGAGACCGGGCAATTTTTGAATTGATGTATGGTAGTGGATTGCGGGTTTCTGAGGTTTCTTCAGTATTGGTAAATGCGGTGGATTTGGATGATGGATTTGCCCGAATCTTTGGCAAGGGAGCGAAGGAAAGAATTGTACCCGTCGGTCAACAGGCAGTATTGGCGATCAAAAATTATTTGCATGGAGGAAGACCACAACTAGTCAAAGATGGGTCTGGTGGAGAATTATTTTTGAGCAAGCGGGGAACTCCCATTTCCCGAAAGATGGTATGGGTATTAGTGAAGGAGTATGCCAGACGGGCGGGAATCGAGAAAAATTTGACCCCACATGGATTGCGTCATTCTTTTGCCACTCATTTGTTGATGGGCGGGGCAGATGTACGGGCAGTTCAGGAAATGCTGGGTCATGCAGATGTGGGAACCACCCAAATTTATACTCATGTGGAGTCCCAAAGATTAATGGAAGAACACGCAAATTTTCACCCGCTTTCTCAGGATGATGCGTAGAGAACTTCATGTTGTTTCATAAAGTTCATAAATGAGTTGAAAGCTGGCGAACTTGCATTTGTTTGGAATACACTCAATTGGTTAAATTTGTGGAATACCTCTAGTCTTCTCTTTATACTTCCGTTTAGTTCATAAAAAAAACTACTCTAAATGAAAAATTTCTTATCTATATTAACATGGTTCTTCGTCATCCTCATGCATTCGGGATGTGGTAAGAAAGAAAGCACGGGTTCATCCGATGTAACTGGGCAGGTAGTGGCAGATCAGTACAAACCAAAGTACGGTGAACATGATCCTATTGCCCTGAGCGATGCACAAGCGGGGGGTACTTTCACAACTTGGGGAGGTTCCTTCCCCAAATCCCTCAACATGTTT
>OMJS01000138.1 GCA_900299365.1 Opitutales bacterium | reverse complement strand
TGAGGTCGATAGACCCAAATAGTGACATTACCCTCGAAGATAAAAGCCAGGAAGTTGGAACTCTCATTGTGACAGGACCCAAAAGTCGAGATTTATTTAATAAGATTGTAGATGCTGATCTTTATCTTCCTTGGTTGTCACACCAAAAAGCTTTTATAAATAAAATGCCAGTAGTTATGGCTAGGGTATCATTCGCTGGGGAACTAGGGTGGGAAGTTCACGTTCAGAACAAGTATCTAAATTCTATTTATGATCAAATACTGTCTCTAGGCGCTAAGCCTTTTGGGATGTTTGCATTGAATTCACTTAGAATAGAAAAGGGGTATAGAGCTTGGAAGGGAGACCTATCCAGTGATTACTCAATCCTTGAAGGAGGACTAGAAAGATTTGTAAAGTTTGATAAAGATATTGATTTTATTGGCAAGCCAGCACTGCTTAAGGAAAAGCAAGAAGGTAGCAAAAAAAGCTTTGTAACTTTAAAGGTAAAAGCGAACGGTTTTGATGCTCCTTACATGTCCACCCTTTGGCATGACGACAAAATTGTTGGAGAAACCACTTCCGGCGCATGGGGATACAGGGTAAACCATTCTATAGCCTTAGGTATGCTTCGCACAGATCTTTGTGATCCAGGAACTCAGATTGAAGTGGAGATCTATGGGGAAAGATTTGATGCAACCGTTCAGGACAACAAACCTCTCTGGGATCCTGAAAATATAAGACTGAGACAATGAGCATACCATCAGAGGCACGGATTGTAATTATTGGTGGCGGTATATCGGGGTGTTCGCTTGCCTATCATCTTGCAAAAATAGGTTGGAAAGACATTATTCTTTTAGAAAGAAAGAAATTGACTTCCGGAACCACTTGGCATGCAGCGGGGCTCATCGGTCAATTAAGACCAAACTTAAACATGACAAGATTAGCTAAATATTCCGCAGATCTATATGTGAACCTTGAAAAGGAAACAGGAATTTCGACTGGTGTAAAACAAAATGGATCTTTAACGGTAGCACTTACAGAACACCGTCACGAAGAAATTCTCAGACAAGCATCGATGGCAAAAGCCTTCGGTGTTGATGTCAATGAGATTTCCATCTCTGAGTTGAAATCGTTTCATCCATTTTTAAATGTTGATGGTGTCAAGGGGGCCGTCCATCTTCCACTAGATGGTCAAGGTGATCCTGCAAATATCGCCATGGCATTAGCAAAAGGGGCGCGAGATTTAGGAGTAAAAATTTTTGAGGATACAAAAGTAACTGGATTAAACACTCATAATAATTCTGTTAGTGGTGTTCACTGGGAGAATGAAAATGGTAAAGGGCTTATCAAAACAGAAAATGCTGCAAATTGTGCGGGCATGTGGGCAAGAGATTTTGCTGAAAGTCATGGTGTTACGGTTCCGCTTCATGCCTGTGAACATTTTTACATTGTTACAGAGCCAGTAAAAAATCTAAGTACGTTACCCGTTTTAAGAATGCCTGATGAACAAACCTATTATAAGGAGGATGCGGGTAAATTTTTAGTTGGCGCCTTCGAACTGCAAGCAAAACCATGGGGAATGAATGGAATTGATGAAAATTTCTGCTTCGACCAACTCCCAGAAGATTTAGACCATTTTGAACCTATATTGGAAAAGGCAATAAAACGAATACCAATATTAGAAAAATACGGCATTCAAACATTTTTCAACGGGCCAGAGAGTTTTACACCAGATGACAAGTATTATTTAGGGGAAGCTCCTGAACTTAAAGGATTTTGGGTTGCAGCAGGATATAATTCAATTGGCATAGTCTCTTCGGGTGGTGCAGGGATGGCCTTAGCGCAGTGGATTGACCAAGGCTCCCCGCCGTTTGACCTGTGGGACGTGGATATAAGAAGGGCCCAGCCCTTTCAGAGAAATCGCCTTTATTTGAAAGATCGGGTAAAGGAGTCATTAGGATTATTATACGCAGATCATTTTCCTTATAGACAGGTTGAAACATCTCGAGGGGTCAGAAGATCACCATTACATGAACATCTAAAAAAGGAAAATGCCGTATTTGGCGAACTTGCAGGATGGGAAAGAGCCAACTGGTTTGCAATTGGAAAACAGGAAAAAAAATATATCTATGATTGGAAGAAACAGAACTGGTTTGAAAACCATAGGCTAGAGCATTTAGCGATTAGAAATAATGTTGGGCTGATCGATATGAGTAGTTTTGGAAAAATAAGGGTTGAAGGGGCGGATGCCCTGTTGTTTTGCCAAAAGATTTGCGGAAATAACGTCGACGTAGATATTGGGAAAATAGTATATACCCAGATGCTAAACTCAAGTGGTGGTATTGAAAGTGACCTTACTGTAACTCGTTTAAAGCATAATTGTTTTTTATTTGTTGTGCCTGCTGCTACTCTCGTTCGAGATTTAAGTTGGCTAAACCGCCATAGAGAAAACTTTAATGTCGTAGTGACTGATGTTACTTCATCAGAAGCTGTTTTGGTATTGATGGGACCAAATTCAAGAAAGCTATTATCAGAAATATCGCCGAATAAATTTGATAACAATAATCATTCATTTGGCTCAGCTAAAGAGATCGAAATAGGGTATGGATTGGCTAGAGCGCATCGAATTAGCTACGTTGGAGAATTGGGTTGGGAATTGTATGTAAGCTCAGATCAGGCTTGTCACGTTTTCGAAGTGATCCGAGAGGTAGGAAAAAAATATGACCTTAGGCTATGTGGCCTCCATAGTTTAGATAGCTGCAGAATTGAGAAGGCTTACCGCCATTTCGGCCATGATATTACCGATGAAGATCATGTATTGGAAGCTGGGCTTGGTTTCGCAGTACAAACTAACAAGGACGATTTTATTGGTAAAGAAGCAGTTATAAGAAAAAACAACCAGGGTCTCGAAAAATATCTCTACCAATTTCAACTTGAAGATCCAGAGTTGCTACTGTTCCATAATGAGCCGATTTACCGGGATGGTGAGCTTGTTTCATACCTAACTTCAGGTAACTACGGTCATTTTTTAGGATCAGCTATTGGCATGGGCTATATTCCACTAAAAGAAGAGACCATAAAATCAGTCGAGACCTCAGACTTTCATATTGAAATAGCAGGGACGATGGCCAAGGCAAAAATATCATCTAAACCATTATATGACCCGATCTCTGAGAAGATTAGAATGTAACTTTTTTGGCATTTTTCTGGGAGGCAGAAATGAAGAGACCTGAACGAAGAGGTAGAAACTCAAAAATAGCGCTAAGAGCGGCTCCCATATCTGAAGAAATAAATCCAATAAAGCCAGGACTGATTGGTGGCAGTTACAAGCCTTTAAGTGACTCAGATATAAAGAAATTATACAACTTAGCTCTTGATGCATTATCCGAAATCGGAATTGGCCTGGCCCCAAAGAGCGGAATAAATTATATGACAAAAGCCGGTGCAGTACTGGGAGACGATGGAAGGCTTAGGTTTTCTAAATCTCTTGTTGAAGACATGATTGCTTTGTCCTCTAAAGACTTGACGCTATTTGGACGAGAGGAAAAATTCGATATGCACTTGTCTGGGAAAAAAGTTTTTTTTGGCACTGCAGGAGCAGCCGTTCATGTGGTCGATGTGGAAAAGAAAGAATACAGAGACTCAACAGTTCAAGACTTATATCACGCAGCTCAGATAACTCAGGAATTAGATAACATACATTTTTTCCAACGGGTGATGGTAGCAAGAGATATAACCGACAACTATGAAATGGATCTCAACACGCTTTACGCTTGTTGCGGAGGCACTACAAAGCATATTGGAACTAGTTTTTCTGAACCTCACCATGTTAAGGGCTGTATGGATTTGCTACATATGATAGCTGGTGGGGAAAAGCAATGGCGGGCAAGGCCTTTTGTTTCAAATTCAAACTGCTTTGTGGTTCCCCCAATGAAATTTGCAACGGAGAGTTGTGAAACAATGGAAAAATGTATTGAAGGCGGGATGCCTATTCTATTACTGTCTGCCGGCCAAGCTGGGGCAACGGCACCAGCACCTATTGCTCTAGCAATTGTTCAAGCAGTTGCAGAATGTTTAGCTGGAATTGTTTACGTAAATTCAGTAAAGCCTAGACACCCCTGCATTTTCGGGACTTGGCCCTTTGTTTCCGATTTGCGAACAGGTGCAATGTCAGGAGGGTCGGGTGAGCAAGCTCTTTTAACAGCTGGCTGTGCTCAAATGCATCATTTTCTTGGCTTGCCTGGAGGTGCCGCCTCTGGTATAGCCGATTCTAAACTACCGGATATGCAGGCTGGTTGGGAGCAAGGTATTTCTAACACTCTTGCTGGTCTTGCAGGCTTAAATCTCT
>OMJS01000137.1 GCA_900299365.1 Opitutales bacterium | reverse complement strand
GCGTTCGTCGGTTCGAATCCGACCCCTACCACCAGTCTCTTCCCCTCTACACTCGCTTTTTTCAAGATGAAAGAAAACAAACCAGCGAAAAAATGGATATTTATTTTCGCCGGTGGCATAATTTTGTTTTTTTACAAAACATGCACAGGTCAACTGCCCCCCATTCAGTTTTAGTAATGCCAAAATTATTTTCAGGATCGCTACTATACGGGGGAATGTTTGCGGTCATTCTGTCCTATCTTCTGGCACATTACTTGAGTTCTTCCCTCTTTGGATTTTATCATGACTGGTCTGGATGGAGGACAATCATGGGTACATCTCCAAACAGCATTACTCACGGCCTTGAAAAAATTTCTTGGGCAATCATCTTTTGCTCGACTTGGTGGATGCTTTGGCGACTGGATCTCTTTATTGCTAAAGTTCCTCAAACTCAGCAAAACTCTCAAAACAAAGAACCAGACCATTTTACCAAGGATAAGAGTAATTGTAGGCCAGATGCACCGAAAGAGGAGGAGCCTAAACGATCCGAGAATTTTATCCCTGAAGATTTTGAGGATGGAAAAGTCGAAGATTCAGAAGAATCCCCGAAAGAGGAATACACACAAAAAGAAGCGAAAAAAATGATCTTTCCGACAGTGGAAGATCTTGAAATGGCACAGGTTCTTGGCTTGTCGAAAGACGAGCTTGATGATTTTTCCAAAATCAAAGCTACTTATCGAAATGCAATTGCACAATATCACCCAGACAAGGTATCCGCATTAGGGTCGGAAATTCAGGATGTTGCCGAGAAAAAAGCAAAGGAAATCAATCAAGCTTATGAATTTTTCCGGAACAAATTTAAAAACCTTTAGTCGAAAGAAAATCAGCTTGTAATCATCCTATATATAATGTCTTGAAGGACACGCACAAAATGTTAATAAACGACTCTTTTTCATCATGACTCAAGCAACCACTCACGAATTCAAAGCCGAGACCAAGCAGGTTCTCGATATTGTTGTTAATTCTTTATATAAAGATAAAGAAATTTTCGTCCGCGAATTAATTTCGAACGCTTCCGACGCACTCGAAAAATTGCGTCGTACGCAATTGACTGAGAAAAATATTCTGGACGAAAATCTGGACCTTGAGATCAATCTCAATACAGATGACTCTGCTAAGCAGTTGATTATTCAGGATTTTGGAATCGGTATGACCGAGGAAGAACTCAAGAAAAACCTCGGCACGATAGCCCACTCTGGATCTAAGGAATTTTTGGAGGCTCTAAAAAATGACGGGGAAAAGAACGAAGCCTTGATCGGTAAATTTGGGGTTGGTTTTTACAGCGTTTTCATGGTTTCTGACTCCGTCAAGGTGTACACCCGAACATGGCAGCAAAAGGGCGAAGGTCTATGCTGGGAAAGTGATGGAAGTGGAGGATATTCCATAGAAAAAGCAGATGGACAGAGGCGTGGGACCAAAATCGTCATCCAATTAAAAGATGAATTTGATGAGTTTGCCAAGGAGGACAGAATCAAGGATATTGTAAAGAAATATTCTGCATTCGTCCAGTTCCCAGTCTCGGTAAATGGGGAAAAAGTAAATACAATTGACGCAATTTGGCTGAGATCCAAATCAGATATTAAAGAGGAAGAGTACGAAGAGTTTTATAAATTTCAGTCCAACGATTATGAAGCTCCCCTGATGCGGTTACATTTTAGTGCGGATGCACCACTGGAAATTAATTCTCTTCTTTTTGTGCCTAAGAGAAACATGGAAAAAATGGGGATGTTTCGCAACGAGAACAAAGTTGCCCTGCATTGCCGAAAGGTCCTCATTGATGCTGAACCCAAGAGCCTTTTTCCTGAGTGGCTCAGGTTCCTCCGGGGTGTGGTTGACAGTTCGGACATTCCCTTAAATGTTTCCCGTGAGACCATGCAGGACAGCGAATTACTGCGTAAACTCGGTCAAGTTCTTACCAAAAGATTTATCAAATTTTTAAACGAACAAGCGAAGAAGCAGGAAGCTACCTATTTAGAATTTTGGAATGAATTTGGTCCATTGATTAAAGAAGGTGTTGCCACGGATTTTACTTACAAAGATGATCTTGCGAAGTTACTGCGTTTTCAATCTACCGCCTCTGACGATGGTAAGCTTACCGGGCTTGAAGATTACATTGATCGAATGGCAACCGATCAAAAAGAAATTCTTTTCCTTTACGGTAAAAACAGAAAATCCATAGAATCGGGGCCCTACTTGGAAGCCTTACAGGCAAGGGGGTATGAAGTTCTTCTACTTACAGAACCGGTCGATGAATATGTCATGCAATCCCTTCGGGAATTCAAGGAAAAGAAAATTCTCTCAGCAGACTCTGATGAGCTCAAACTGGAAAAACTGGATGAACAACAAAGCGGGGAAAGTCTCGACAAAAAAGCGGTCAATAAATTATCCAAATGGATAAAAGAATCTCTCAAAGATCGAGTTTCCGAAGTGGAAACCGGGGAACGTTTGATCAACAGCCCAGTCTGCGTGGTCGGCGAAGATGGCATGGGCGGTGCATCTGCTCGAAGGATTATGAAGATGATGCAGGGACCAGAAGAGGATATTCCTGCAAGTAAAGTAAAATTTCAAATCAACCCAAGGCATTCCATCATTCACGGATTAAATAAGTTAATGGAAAAGGACGAGCCCACTGCTATTTTGGTTGCCAATCAATTATTGGATAACGCACTCGCATCTGCAAATTTACTGGACGATCCAAGAGAGATGATTGAACGAAGTTATCAAACTTTGGAAAAAATCACTGCTGATTAGTGTTACTTTTTATTTCTAGTAAATTGATTTTAAAATGAGATTGCCCCGACTCATCGAGATGGGGTAAAAAAGGAACCCATGATGAGATTATCTCAGAAAATATTGGTGGTTTACAGTTTTTGCTTACTCATTTTTGTCACTGGTTGCTTCAAGGGTTCTGGCGGTTTTGGCCGGGGGAATGCTAGTCCATTTGCCGATGCCGATGCAGCAGTTGACAAAAATGCTGAAAATTTGATGAGTCTTTCTATAGGTATGACCAAAGGCCAAGTTTCAAATTTGGCGGGAGTAGCCAACTACCTTGAAGGATATGACTGGGGCAGTGTATGGTTTTATAAAATTCGTAAAGGGGGAAACGAGGGTACCTTGTCCGACAAAGATGTTGAGAAAAAATACATGCCTGTAGTTTTTGATAACACCGACCGGGTGATGGGCTATGGAAGTAAATTTTACGACCAGACCCTCTCTGACCTAGGTACGGGTCAGTTCTAGTACCTTTCCTTCCCACCTCATTTGTTCGATTGTTCGGTTGACGAACAACCTAATTTAATTCATTTTCTTTCTTTTAATTAATTTTTTGATGAAGACTACCCTTGCCAAAAAGGAAACCGTTACCCACGACTGGAAAATCGTAGATGCATCTGGACAGATCCTCGGTCGCTTAGCCGTGCAGATTGCCAATGCACTTAGAGGGCGTAATAAACCCACTTATACCCCACATGTCGATACGGGAGATTATGTCGTTGTGATCAACGCCGACAAAGTAAAATTGACCGGATCAAAAGAGGAGCAAAAGCAATACATGTTCTATTCCGGATATATGGGTAATGAAAAATACCGCACAGTTGCCGATTTTCGTGAAAATAAACCTGAATTTATTATCACTAATGCAGTTAAAGGAATGTTGCCCCGAAACAAACTCTCCAGCGGTATGCTCACTCGCCTTCGTGTTTTTGCTGGCGAAGAGCATCCTCACTCTGCCCAGCAACCTACCCCACTTTTACCTTAATATTTCACAAATAACATGAGTGCAAAAGCCACAAACCAAGAATTTATTGCCACGGGACGCAGGAAAACAAGTACTGCCCGGGTACGCATCCGCACTGGATCCGGAACCATTACCATCAATAACCGTGACATCAATGATTATTGTTCCACGGAGCAACAGAAGAAAGCGGTAATCGGTCCTTTACTCTGCGTAGAGAAAAATGGCCAACTTGATGTATCTGTTAATGTTCGTGGTGGCGGAGGGACTGGACAATCTGGTGCTATTCGTCACGGCTTATCCCGGGCACTAGAAAAAATGGATAGTGAACTACGCTCATCATTAAAAAAAGCGGGACATCTCCGACGAGATCCTCGAAAAATCGAACGCAAAAAAGCGGGCCGTCCAGGGGCTCGAAAAAGGTTTCAATTCTCTAAAAGATAATTTCACAAACTCTACCCACCTTTTATTCAACCCCTCGGAACTCCAACCGAGGGGTTTGTTTTTTATAATTTTCCACATCAAATTTTTCAAATCATGAAAGTAGGTATTATTGGTGCCTCCGGGTATACCGGACAAGAACTTGTTTCCCTACTCATTAGGCACCCCAAAATTAAACTAGCTACAGTTACCTCAAGGGGAAATGCAGGGAATTCTTTATCTGCCGTCATTCCCAAACTGGGAAAAATGGGTCATGAAATCTCTTTTATCAGTCCAAGTATTGAAGAATTAATATCCTCAGAAATCGAATTGTTTTTTCTCGCTCTGCCACATGGAACCGCGGCTGAATATGCAATTCCTATACTTGAATCTGGAAAAAAAATAATTGATTTATCTGCTGATTTTCGCCTCAGCAATCCGTCCGTCTATAAAGAGTTCTATGGTTCAGAACATCAGTCTCCTGAGTGGTTAAAGCAAGCACAATATGGCCTCCCTGAACTACATAAATTGAGTTGGGATAAATCACCAATCATAGCTTCACCGGGTTGTTATCCGACCAGTATCATTGTGCCACTCGCTCCTCTTTTTCAAGATGACTTAATTGATTGCTCAGATATTGTAATAAACTCAATTAGTGGGATAAGCGGGGCTGGTAAAAATGCCTCTGAACGACTTCTCTATTGTGAAAGAAATGAGAGTGCTGGTGTATATGGAATACCCAAGCACAGACACTTATCCGAAATCGAGGAACAATTAAGTCAGTTGGCAGGAAATTCTCTTGCTCTTTCTTTTCATCCGCATCTTGGACCGATGAACCGTGGTTTGTGCTCTACCATCTCAGTAAAACCAAAGGGAAAACTCGATAAATCGCAGATCATACAATCTTGGAAAAGTCAATATTCGCACAGACCATTCGTCCAAATTCTTGGTTCTAATGACTTGCCAGAAACGGGTCGGGTAGTTGGCACTAATCGGATAGACTTGGCGGTCCAGGAAGATCAACGGACAAACCGTTATATTCTTTGTTCTGCCGAAGATAATCTACTTAAAGGTGCAGGTGGACAGGCCGTTCAATCAATGAACCTTTGCAACGGATACGAGGAAACATGCGGACTGCAATAAAGTACTTTGTTGATTGTGATGGCGTAACTGAACCACGGGGCTTTTTCGCTTCCGGAGTGGCCAGTAATATCATGGGGAAAAATAACGGAAAGCTAGACATTGGAGTGATCTACTCCAAACGGTCATGCACAGCTGCTGGAACTTTCACAACTAATGATGTCAAAGCCGCACCAGTCCGTTATTGCATGGAATTAATGAACGAACCGAGCCCGGTTTTTCATGGGATTGTGGCTAACAGTGGCAACGCCAATGCCTGTACCGGCAAGCAGGGGGATTTAGATTGCTCAAGAATGGCCTCTGAAACCGCCCGTCATTTAAAGGTAAAACCCCATCAAGTACTCGTTTGCTCAACCGGGAGGATCGGAGTGCCGATGCCCATGAGTCGAATAACTGCTGGTATTGCTCATGCCTGCCAGGATACCATTGAAGAACTCGATGGAGGCAAAGCTTTTCAGGAAGCGATCCTCACATCCGACACCAGGACAAAATCCTGTTCCGCTGTTATCGAAACTCCTTCAGGAAAAATAACCATCGGAGGAACGGTAAAGGGGGCTGGCATGATCCAACCAAACATGGCGACGATGCTTGCCTTTCTTACCACTGATTCTGGAGTCTCCCCTACATACCTAAAAAAATGTTTATCTATTGCGGTGGATAAATCCTTTAACCGTATGACCATTGATGGGGACATGAGTACCAATGACTCAGTCCTTTTTCTGGCCAACGGATTTTCGGGCGTAGATTTGGACAAGGAATCGAGCGAAACCAAATCAGCATTCGAGAAAGCAGTTTGTCAAATATGTACAACTCTTGCCCGGAAATGCGTGACCGATGGGGAGAAAGTGACCAAATTTGTAGAGCTTCAAATCAATGGAGCATCCAGTCAGGAAGATGCGGAAAAAGTGGGTCGGTGTGTGGCCAATTCTTTATTAGTCAAGTCATCCTGGTATGGATCCGATCCAAACTGGGGAAGAATTGTCGATGCAGCTGGTTATGCTCAAGTTGGTATGGATTTTGATCAATTTGATCTTAGCTACGAAAATGTACCTGCGGTTGAAAAAGGAAAACCACTGCCAATGAACAAAGCAAAGTGGAAGGAAATTGTTTCACAAAAATCATTCATTATAAAAATGAACCTGAATATGGGTAATAAATCAGCGGTTATTTGGTCTAATGATCTAAGCGAAGAGTATGTCAATTACAACAAAAGTGAATAAGATTGATGATTGAATTTGAACAGAGCCAGGCAAAAGCTCGCATCCTCATGGAGGCACTTCCCTATGTCAGGCGGTTCCGTGGCTCCATTTTCGTAGTTAAGTATGGAGGGAGCTTTATGGATTCCCCGGATCCAGAAGTCCGTTCGGGAGTGGCTAAAGACTTGGTCTTCCTTAACTTTGTTGGCATCAAAGTGGTGGTGGTTCACGGGGGAGGAAAGGCCATTACCAGGGAATTACAAAAGCGTGGAATCAAAGCACAATTTTTGGATGGGCTAAGGGTCACGGATGCAGATACGATTGATGCGGTCGATACCGTGCTCAACGAACAGGTGAACCGGGAAGTTTCCCAATTCGTATCTTCGCATGATTGCGATGTGCAAAGGTTTCCAGGAAAAGAGGTTTTGACCTGTGAAAAACTGCAGGGCAAGCACGATTTAGGCTATGTGGGAGAAGTGACCAAAGTACAGAAAGAGCCTATTTTGCATGCTCTTGAGAATGGTCAAATGCCAATTCTTTCTTCCACCGCATCCGATGAAAAAGGAATTTGCTATAATGTGAATGCTGACAATGTAGCATCTAAAGTTGCCATTGCACTGGGTGCCCGCAGGCTAGTTTATTTGTCTGATGTTCCCGGCTTACTCAAAGATCCCGACGATCCATCCAGTCTGCTCTCCAGTCTGGCGGTTAATGAAGTGGAACCGCTCAAAGATGAAGGAGTCATTTCCGCTGGTATGCTGCCTAAAGTAAACAGTGCTGTGGAGGCATTGGAATCCGGGGTTAACCGGGTTCACTTCATTGACGGACGGATGCCCCATAGTATCCTCTTGGAAATTTTTACCGATCAGGGCATAGGCACTGAAATTGTACACGCTTGAAGATGGAACTAAATCGTCATCAATCATTCTTGATCGGAAATTATGCCCCTCCTGCGATTGAGATCGTACGGGGAGCAGGAACCAAAATATGGGACTCAGCAGGCAAAGAATACTTGGACTTCACTTCTGGGATTGCGGTTACCAACCTTGGACACTGCCACCAGCATTGGGTCAAATGTATACAGGAACAAACGGCAAAACTTGCCCACTGCTCCAATTTATTTTCCATACCCGAACAAGTCAGTCTTGCCGAGCGACTAGTCAGCAAAATTAACCCAGGTAAAATTTTGTTCTGTAACAGTGGAGCAGAAGCGAATGAAGCATTGATTAAATTATCCCGCCTGTACGGGAACCGGGGTGACATCAAAAAAACCAAGATTCTTGTAGCCAGCAATGGATTTCATGGGCGCACCATGGGAGCTCTTTCTGCCACTGAATCGAGCAAATACCGAGGTGGGTTTGAGCCTCTCTTGCCTGGGTTTGTTTTTTGTAAATTTAATGATTTGGCAGAATTCAAGAAAGAAATCGATGACCAAACCGTCGCCATTTTGGTAGAATCTATACAGGGGGAAGGAGGTTTGCATGTAGCAAGTGATGCATTCCTCCAAGGTTTGCAAAATTTGTGTCAAAAACATCAATTGCTCTTTTTAATGGATGAAGTGCAGGCGGGCATTGCTAGAACTGGAGAATTTTTGGGGTATCAAAGATCTGGAGTCTATCCAGATGCCATTGCCATGGCAAAAGGCTTGGGTGGAGGTTTTCCGATTGGGGCAATTTGGGTATGCGAAAAACACTCCTCTCTCTTTATCCCTGGTAGCCATGGAACCACTTTTGGTGGATCTCCACTTGCCTGCTCCGCAGCCCATGCGGTACTTGATATTATTGAGAGGGAGAACCTGATCGAACGGGCTAAAAATTTGGGTGGTATTTTACTCGACGGTCTTAAACAAATTGCCGCCAATTTTCCCAGTCACATTGACGAGGTTCGGGGGCGTGGATTAATGCTTGGGCTTCAATTATCTTTCGAACCCGCAGAGCTTGTTTCGAAACTTCGGGAAAATGGCTTGCTCACCGTTGGAGCAGCTGGACAGACCCTGCGCATGCTCCCTCCCCTTACAGTAAAAGAGGAGGAAATCATGCATGCCCTTAAAGTTATAGGGGCTGCACTTTCTAAACTTGACCAATAAAACCTTAAACAATGAGACACTTTTTGCAGGAAAATGATTTTTCAATGGAGGAAACGGCGGAAGTATTTTCTTACGCATTCGAGTTGAAATCGAACCGTTCCAAAAGGCCGACCACTGATTTGGTAGGGCAAAGTTGGGGTATGATTTTTTTCAAGCAAAGCACCCGCACTCGAGTATCCTTCGAAGTTGGTATCCGCGAACTTGGCGGGAATCCATTGATTCTTGATCAATCGAGCACCCAGATTGGAAGGGGAGAAAGCATTGCGGATACCGCGAAGGTTCTTTCACGTTTCTTGGACGGGTTGATAATACGGGCCCATGGACATGAAATTATTGAAACATTTGCCAAGCATTCCTCCATTCCTGTCGTCAATGCCCTGACCGATTTCTTGCACCCTTGCCAGATCTTTGCGGATTGTATGACCCTGCTTGAAAAGATGAATACCGGGACCAATCCGTTCGTTGGTCTGCGTGGCAAAAAACTCGCTTTCTTTGGAGACACTTCCTGCAATATGGCAAATTCATGGATTTTAGCGGGTGCCATGTTTGGGATGGAAATTTCTCTTTGCGGACCGGAGGCATTTAAGCCAGGCAGAAACATTTTAGAACTTCTTGAAAACCATAATCTCTCACCAACTTGGTCGTTTACCCCCACTCCGGAAGATGGAGCAAAAGACGCAGATGTGGTCTATACCGATGTATGGGTTAGTATGGGTTGCGAGGAAGATAGTAAGAGTAGACTTGCGTCGATGCAGCCCTACCAAGTTGATGAAAAGATTATGGCAAGTGCCAAGGATAATTGTCTATTCATGCATTGCATGCCTGCTCATCCCGGAGAAGAAGTCAACCAGTCTGTCTTAGACTCTGAATATTCGATTCTTTTTGACCAAGCCGAAAATCGCTTGCATATGCAAAAAGCAATCCTATCTAAACTTTCACAATCTAATCATACAATATGAAATTAATCCTCGCTTATTCTGGAGGTTTGGACACTTCCGTTCTTGTTCACTGGTTTGCTCATCATCATGGGGCTGAGGTTATTACTTATTGTGCTGATGTTGGTCAGGAAGAGGAACTCAACGGGCTTGAAGAAAAAGCGATGGCCACTGGAGCAAAAGCTCACCGAACACTTGATCTAGTCGATGAATTTGCTCGGGATTTCATTTATCCTATGGCTCGGGGTAACGCAGTCTATGAGGGCCAATATTTACTTGGTACATCTATAGCCCGCCCCCTTATCGCCAAAGCACAGATTGATATAGCCCGTGAATTTAAGGCAGACACTGTAGCCCATGGGGCAACAGGCAAAGGGAACGACCAGTGTCGGTTTGAGCTTACCTTTTCCGCCCTTGCCCCAGACCTGCAAATCCTTGCTCCCTGGCGCGACCCCTCCTTCCGGGAAAGATTTCCCGGCCGTACTGAAATGATTGAATATTGTCGGGAAAATGGCATTGAGGTGGAAGCCAGTGCCTCCAAGCCCTACTCCATGGACAGGAATTTATGGCACATTTCCTACGAGGCTGGTATTCTGGAAGACCCATGGTTTGATCCGACCACTCCCGAAAATCAATCGATGTATAAATTAACTACCGATCCGATGCTCGCACCCGACGAACCTCAGTATATCGAACTGGAATTTCATGAGGGAAATTGTGTGGCTATTGATGGAAATGCTGGCAATCCCGCAGAGATTATTCGTTCTCTCAATAAAATTGCGGGGAAACACGGGATTGGACGGGTTGATTTGGTAGAAAACCGATTTGTTGGTATGAAGAGCCGGGGTGTTTATGAAACCCCGGGAGGAACGATTTTATTACATGGTCACCGGCAACTGGAAACCCTGACCATGGACCGCGACTTGATGCACCTGCGCGATTCTTTAATCCCCCGGTATGCCGAATTGATCTACTACGGATTCTGGTACGCCCCT
>OMJS01000136.1 GCA_900299365.1 Opitutales bacterium | reverse complement strand
CGTGACGCTGAACTAGCATTTTGGGCAGCAAAAAAAGTTTTTTTGCAAAAGCATGGTATTCAGGCATGGGTTTCCGAGTTACCCTTCATTAAATCCTGTGATGATAAATTGACCTTTTTTGAGTATTGGGAAGATTCAGTAATAACACCCATTCAAACTTTTCAGGTCATCAATCCTAATTTATATGAACGATGGGTAATAAAAAAGAGGGTTGGCTCGGGATCTCAAAAATTGTGGCTCAATCTTTCCAAAGATGAAGCGATATCTGTATCCAGTAATTTAAATAATGAATTTGTTTTTCAGCCTTTTATTGAGGGAAGAGAATTCACCGCCGAAGCTTGGGTAAGCAATCGTGATACATGTCATGGACCCATTCTCCGTTGGCGCGAAAAAGTAGTGGATGGTGAGTCGCACTGCACTACCCTATTTCAAAACATTGAGTGGGAAGAGTTAATTAGGAAATTATTTTTGCATATACCGGGTGCTCGAGGTCATTGCCTCGCACAAGTAATAGTAGACAAAGATGATCATTTGCATTTGGTTGAAATTAATCCACGTCTAGGAGGTGCGAGTCCACTCGCCTTGAGGGCTGGGCTAAATTCTATTAACTGGCATTTATTAGAAGAATCAGGAAGTAGTAAATGCATTCCCTCTAATCCTCAGTTCCCTACAGGTATGTCCTTAACAAAGATTAATGGAGTGGTTACTTTTAATTTTTAAAATGTTTGCCAGTTCAATGCATTATTCATTCTTTTGTTCATTACGATGCCTGCCTTAACCTTTGCCATTGCCAACCAAAAGGGCGGAGTTGGAAAAACGACCACTACTGTGAGTTTAGGCCATGCTTTGGCCCTTATGGATGTCCCTACTCTAATTGTGGACATGGATCCACAGGCTAATGCGACCAGTTGCTTGGGGCTCGAGAAAAAGCCTGGGAAAGGTATTTATGAACCGCTCTTGAACGGTTCAGATGTTGCTTCACGCGTCATTTCAAGCAATCGAAAAAACCTCTGGGTTGTTCCATCTGAACTTGATCTCGCAGCTGCTGAACTGGAGCTAAGTGGGCAAGATGAATATTTAATGAAATTACGGTCTTCATTAAATTCCCTAAAAGTCCATTATGGTTTACAAGTAATCCTCATTGATTGTCCGCCAACACTTGGATTATTGTCAATGAATTCCCTCTGTGCAGCAGACTATCTCGTAGTTACCCTGCAATCTGAATACTTAGCCATGGAAGGTCTGGGTCAAATCACCAATGTTGTGAGCAAACTTCATGAAGCAGGAGTAAACCCAGATTTAGCACTCGGAGGTATTGTTATGACGATGTACGATAGTCGAACACGTTTATCCTACGAAGTTTGGCAGGAAGTTAATCAATATTACCAAGGGAAGGTTTTTAGAACCGCAATACCTCGAAACTCTAGACTTAGCGAAGCTCCAAGCTTTGGCCAAACGGTTTTTGAATATGCCCCGGAATCTTCTGGTAGCTTGGCTTACCGTTCATTCGCCAGGGAATTTGCTGCCCGCTTCCTTACCTGACAAGGACAATGGGTCTATTAGAGACAATTAAATCAACGATTCAGAGATCGGTTGATCAGACCAAGAATTCGGAATTTTATGAACTGGAAGAAAAAATTGGTTATCATTTCAAAAATAATAGCCTTCTTAAGGAGTCCCTCACCCATCCATCTCTTGATACACGAAAGACGGGCTTAAGGAACAATCAAAGGTTGGAATTCCTTGGGGATTCTGTGGTTGGATGCGTGTTAGCGAAGTGGTTATTTCAAAAATTCCCTGATTTGTCAGAGGGTGAACTTAGTCGAAAGAAATCGCTCCTCGCAAGGGGAAAAACCCTTGCTCAAATTGCTCGGACATTAAACCTACAGAACCATTTAATTGTAGGGAAGTCAGAGTCTAAGAGTAGTGGATATTTAAGGCAGGCGGTCCTAGAAGATGCTTTGGAAGCACTTATCGGGGCAATTTATCTGGACAGTAATTACTCTACGACTGAAAGAATTATCCTCAAATGGGAAGAAGCTTTTCAATCTACTCTAAAGGAAGAAGCGAACAACTTTAATCCTAAAGGAAAATTACAAGAATTCCTGCAATCACAACCGGATACTCCAAGAGTTGCTTACCAGGTAATCAAGCAATCAGGCCCAGATCACAATAAACAATTTAAGGTAGAAGTTACAATAAACGGCAACCCAGTTTCCATTGGCTCAGGCAAGAGCAAGAAAATGGCAGAGGAACAAGCAGCCTTATCCGCGATGAAAAAACTTTTACCATCTGCAAGTGAAGAGAATTGAGCCGCACGACTCATTAGAGTCCTGTTTTATTCCAAACTGCCCAACTCCTGCAGCAACAGCATTGGTTGCGGATCAGTGGATAAGAGGTCGGTATCCAGTCGTTATCGTACTGGGTGAGACACTACCGGATGCAGAAAATAAATGCGAGGATATCGCTGCCATTGTGGAGACAATCCTTCCCGGCGTAACTATTGGCTTCCACTTATTCGACCGAACACAGGGTCCGGATCAGCCAGATGCATTCGATAAGACTTGTGAAAGGCTATCACTTCTTTCGTCTTTAAGAAAAATCAATACTTCACGGTCAAATGATTATCTTTCTTTAATCGCTACCACATTCGAGGCCCTTTTAGGACCCTGTCCGATTCTCGAAAAAACTATAGAATCTGAAGTGATTATTAAAAGTGGAATGGAACTTTGCTACAGTGATTTTAGTAAGGATTTAATCAAAAAATTCGATTATTCCAGCGAAGTTCTGTGTGAAGAACCCGGGCAATTTGCCATTCGCGGGGGGCTTATTGATATTTATCCTGTTAACGCAGATTTTCCTGTAAGGATAGATTTTTTTGGCGATCTGGTCGAAGAATTACGGAGGTTTGATCCTACCTCTCAGAGAGCTACTGAAAAAGTGGATGAAATAAGAATTTCCTCTATCGATAAAGAAAATACTAAGGAAAGAGAGGGTGAATTCTTAAGGTATCTGCCAAACTCTGTATTATGGCACTTTGATGAGCCAGAGAACTTACTTAGGTCCTACCCTCTGATCTTTCATGAGACCGGAAATCAAGTTTCCGAAAAAGCAAACATTTCGTTAATTTGGAAACGGTCAGATAAGGTAAAGGATTTTTTTCTCACTACCAGTGAGATAGATGCAGGTGCAGGTATATTCCAAAACTCCCCAAGATCTCCCTTGGATCTTCAACCCCTTATGCCTGAATTGGAAGACTCGCAGTGGAGTAATCCCGACCTTCTTAATCATGAATATTCACTCCGGAGATCGAAGAAAATTCTTCGCTTGATTAAAGAGTACGGTTTATCGGGCTATCAAGTCTTCATCTCCATCGGAGCACATTCTGAGAAAAAAAGAATTGAGAGCATTATGGAGGAAAACGAACTGGGTAATCTGACTTTTTCTTTTCTTCCAGTTGGTTTGAATCGCGGTTTCACTTATAAAGGTGTAGAGGGATCACATTTTCTTAGCTCATTTACTCCCGCTAATGAAAATAAATTCATTATTGCAACTTCCCGTGAAATTTTAGGAAGGGCGAGAAGTCGCCGTCCCAATCGCTCCCGAAAAGCCAGGGTGCAGAGGAAGGAAGTTGATCAAGCACTCGACTTTGCAGAATTAATTGAAGGCGACCTTCTGGTGCACTTGCAGCACGGCATTTGTAGATTTGAGGATCTCGGTAAAATCGAACAGGAAGGTATAATGACGGAAGCAATAACCGTCGAATTTGCGGATGGTATCTTACTGCATGTCCCTCTTCAGGAATCACACCTTCTTTCGCGCTATGTTGGACTGAAAAAAGGAAAGCCCAAGCTTGCCAAACTTGGAGGGAAAAGTTGGGCTAAGACCAAAGAGTCCGCTGAATTAGCCGCAATTGACCTAGCCGCCGACCTCCTGAGGTTGCAAGCTTCAAGAGACTCAGAAAAGGGGTATGCATTCTCTGATGATGATAAGTGGCAGAAGGAATTCGAGGATTCTTTCCCTTACTCGGAAACTCCAGATCAGTTAAGGTCAATTCTGGAAGTGAAGGAAGATATGGAGTCGGAAAAACCCATGGATCGTTTAGTTTGTGGTGATGTAGGTTACGGAAAGACGGAGGTTGCAATCCGTGCCGCGTTCAAAGCAATAATGGACGGAAAGCAAGTTGCCATGCTCGCCCCGACAACTATTTTGTGCCAGCAACATTTACGGAGCTTTCAGGACCGCATTTGTGACTTTCCCGTTACTATTGAAGTGCTTTCCCGCTTTCGGACTTCAGGACAACAAAAGATGATTATCGCCGGGTTGAACACCGGATCTATCGATATGGTGATCGGAACGCATCGAATGTTTTCGAATGATTTGAAATTTAAAGACTTGGGACTTTTGATTATTGATGAAGAACAAAGATTTGGCGTAGAGCACAAAGAAAAACTTAAAAGACTAAGGGGCAATATCGATGTTCTTACCCTTAGTGCAACTCCTATTCCAAGGACTCTTTATTTTGCTATGGTTGGTGTGCGTTCGTTCAGTACGATAGAAACTGCACCAATAAACAGAAGACCGATTCGAACGGAAATTGTACGAGGAACCAATGAGATTCTAAAAAAAGCAATCAATTTAGAACTCCAGAGAGGTGGGCAGGTTTTTTATCTTCACAATCGAGTAAAAACAATTGGTTCTGTTGCATGTAAAATACAGAACCTTTTCCCCAAACTGCGAATTGCCATTGGGCATGGACAGATGCCTGAAGCTGAGTTGGAGCAGGTGATGGTCGAATTTATTTCCGGAAAATTTGACCTCTTGCTCTGTACAACAATCATTGAATCAGGGCTCGATATTCCGAACTGTAATACTATAATAATTGAAGAGGCTGATAAATTTGGCCTTTCCCAGTTATACCAACTTAGAGGAAGAGTTGGCAGGTTTACTAAGCAGGCATACGCGTATTTACTCGTAAATCCCCGGTTGCCTGTGAAGGAAAAGGCACGCAAGAGGCTATCTGCCTTAAGAAATACGAGTAGCTTGGGTGCAGGTTTCAAGATTGCACTTCGTGACTTAGAATTACGGGGAGCAGGAAATTTGCTTGGAAGTGAGCAAAGTGGTCATATTGCAGGAGTCGGTTTCGAAATGTATTGTAAGCTCCTGCGGGAGAGTGTTTCCCGACTTAAGGGTGATGAGGTTGCACTTCGACCAGTGGCTCTTGTTCGGTTAGACTTTTTACATGCGGATGAAACGGATTCCGAAGATTCTGAAAAATCCATGATAGCGTCCTGTATTCCCTCCTCGTATGTAAGCGAGCCACGATTACGCATAGAACTTTATCGAAAAATTGCTAACCTTTTGGAAATTGGAGGAATTAAGGAACTTAGGGAGGAACTAATTGATCGATTTGGTCAATTCCCGGTACCCGTTGAAGCACTCCTTCTTGAAACGGAAATTAGGTGCCTCGCCCAAGAGGCAGGATTTGACTGTATATCCAACAAAGGGAATGATTTATTGTGTAGAAAGGTACGGGTGAGAAGTAGCGAAGGAGTGAAATATTTGAGAAAACTGGGCAAGTTTCCAAAGATTGGCGAAAAAGAACCTCTTTTAAAGTTGAAGGAAATCATTCGTTTTCTCAAAATCGAACTATATGGGACTTAATTTGACGAAATGTTGGATCTTTATTTTTTTTGGTTTCTTAGTTGATGTACTTGGGAATGATCTGGTTGAAGTGAACCGCATAGTAGCTAGGGTTAACGATCAGGTAATCACATGGGGAGAGATTGAAATAGCCATGGAGAAATTAAATTTCTCCGCGAAAGAAAAATCACTGCGTGCCCAAGAATTCGTGGACGGCAAAATTGATAGGCTATTATCTCAATTAGCATTTCGAAATAAAGGAATGGAAATCCCTGAGTCTTACATAGAGCAAGAATACTCACAAAAGCTAATGTCTAATTTCAATGGGGATCGAAAATTATTTCGTGAAGTACTGCAAAGCAATGGGCAATCGCCAATGGAATACAAAAATCAGCTTAAAGAAGACATTATCCACATGCACATGCTAGGGCAAAGAAAGCGCAACGGAGACGAGATAAGTCCACAAAGTGTAGAAGAATATTACCAGCAAAATCTTGAAAGTTTTCGTACTGAAAGAAGGATCCGGTTGCGGGAAATCGTTTTTTCCGAAAACAATTCAGATCTGAACAAAACATCAGAAGAAAGTGCTAGAATTGTACATGCCAGTATTCTCGAAGGCGGAGATTTTAATGCCCTTGCCTCTTCAAATGGGCAAAGCCCATTTTATTCTAATGGAGGCGACTGGGGAGTTTTTGTCACCCCAAGCGAAATTAGAAATGTTAAAATTAGGAAAGTTGCATTCTCTTTGGGTAAAAACGATGTTTCCCCACCCTTTAAGGTTAAATTGCTTGAGAAAAAGAAAGATGGATCAATTGGTGAGTCCAGTAATTTTACTTGGTATATTTTAAAAGTTGATGAGGTAGAACCGGCCAAGTTGCTTCCCATAGATGAGGTTAGTCAAGAAATCGAAAAAATACTCGCAAAAGAAATTGAAATAAGGGAACAACGCATATGGCTTTCAAGGCAAAAGCGAGATGCTTATGTTGATATTAATTTGCCGGAGTAATTTTGAACATTAATTAATGGGCGAAGTTACTGGCAGAAAACGGTTGTGCCTTAAAGATTTGCCGCCCGGCGAACGTCCTCAAGAAAGACTTGAGAAACTGGGTCCCCGTGCCCTTTCGGACCGCGAACTATTGGCCATGATTCTTCGCACAGGAACAGCAAATTATGATGTTTTATCTCTGGCCGATTATTTAATTAGGCAAACTGGATCTCTTACTGGTTTGGTGCGTTGGGATGTTTCTGATTTTCAAAAAATACCTGGCATTGAAAGGTCAAAGCACTACAACTATCAGTGCAAATTGAAATGGCTAATCGCATTGCCAATGGCAAGAGACTGGAAAAACCTGCTATTGATGGACCCGAAAAAGTATGGAGCCTCCTTTATGCGGATTCGATTCCCCAAAGCGTAGAAAAAGTCTGGGTTTTATGTTTAGATAGGAAAAATAGAGTCTTACGATCGGAAACTATTACTTCAGGGACAGCAACTGGTAGCCTTGTACACCCGAGAGAAGTATTCCGGCCGGCAATTCGTTGGGGTGCCACTGCTATTATCCTAGCACACAATCACCCAAGTGGAGATCCGTCTCCCAGTACGAGCGATCTTCAAGTAACCCGAAAAATTTTGGAGGCATCAAAGAGCCTGGATATTGATTTTCATGATCATGTAATTATTGGTGAACCCAATGCTTGCCCTCATGGATTGGGCTATTACAGTTTCTCAAATAACGGACTTGTATAACTTATTATATCACTAGCTGCTAACTAAGGAAAGTATTCTTACGCTCCAGCGGCTAACCGAAAAGGAGAGGCTATAAGGCAAGTCACCGCACGACCGCTCCATTGATTGAAATCGAGTTCCACCTGCAGCGCCTTGACCTGAATAATCCGGAGAATCAGTGTCGAGAATAACTTCCCAATCTCCATGATGTGGGCAGCCCCAATCTTTGTGTTTATTTGAGTCAGAAAAGTTGCACGCAATCATCAAGGTATCAGTAGGGTATGAGCCAAATTTAAGGAAGCTCAGAGTTTGCCCCTCGGCATCATTGCAATCTATCCATTTAAACTTATCTGCAATATGATCGCTCGCCGCCCATGTCGGATGACTTTTATATAAATTATTTAAATCTCGAATGAGTAAGCTAATCCCATAGTGCGTGGGAAAACTTAATAGCGCCCAATCTAGAGGAGTCTCGAAATTCCACTCTGTCCACTGACCGAACTCACAACCCATAAACAAAGTTTTTTTACCGGGCCAGGTCCATTGCAGGGCTAAAAGGGCACGTAGATTGGCAATTCGATCTTCCTCATATGCTAAACTCATTTTATTGACCAGAGATCCTTTCCCATGAACCACTTCATCATGGGAGAAGGCCTGGACGAAATTTTCGGAAAATTGATACATTGCTCCGAAAGTCAGTTGGTTGTGTTTATACTTTCGATCTATGGGGGCAGTAGAAAAATAGCCGAGAATATCATGCATCCAGCCCATGTTCCACTTTAAGTCAAACCCAAGCCCGCCACATGAAGGAGGTTTCGTGATCTGCGGGAAAGAAGTGGATTCTTCAGCGATGCTTATAACATCTGGGTATTCCTCATGGATTGCTTGATTAAATTGTTTGATAAAGTCTATGGCTTCGAGATTTTCATTTCCGCCAAATTCGTTGGGGCACCATTCACCATCTTTTCGAGCATAGTCCAAATATAACATGGAAGCGACAGCATCTACACGAAAACCATCCACGCCGAAGCGATCGAGCCACGCGATAGCACTACCAATTAAGAAACTTCTCACTTCCGCCCGGCCATAATTAAAGCATAATGTGCCCCACTCTGCATGCATTCCTTTTCTTGGATCTTCATGTTCAAACAGGCAGGTTCCGTCAAACCGGGCGAGTGCAAACTCATCAGATGGAAAGTGAGCAGGTACCCAGTCAATAATCACCCCGATGCCTGATTCCTGTAAATTATTTAAAAGAGTAGAAAAATCTTCCGGTGACCCATATCGATGGGTTGATGCATAATAACCCGTGACTTGATACCCCCAGCTCGCCCCAAACGGATATTCACTGGGTGGCAAGAATTCAACATGAGTAAATCCCATTGAATTCAAGTAATCTGGAAGCACATCTACTAACTCGAGAAAGTTAAGTGGCCGGGAATTGTCTTTGGAAAACTTCCAAGAACCAAGGTGCATTTCGTAAATGGAAACCGGTAGAGTACGAGGGTTATTTCCTTCGATCGAAATTATTGATTTTCTCGAAACTTTTCGATCTTCCACAATAGAAGCATTTCCGGGGAGGCATTCAAATCTCCAACCAAATGGGTCAGTTTTCTCGCGAAGCACTCCATCGGAACCAAGGACTCTGAATTTGTACTTATCACCCCTTTGGGCAAATGGAACAAATAATTCCCAGCACCCACATGACCCGAGATTTCGCATGGGTAAAGATCTTGTATTCCAATGATTAAAATCACCGACCAAATGAATCGATTTTGCTGATGGTGCCCAGATGACAAAAGAAGTGCCCTCTTGGTTTTCGTGTAGGATGGGTCTGGCTCCCAACTTTGCAAATGGTCGACGATCCCATCCTTCATTGAATGGAGTAAGTTGATCGCTGGTTACACTGGGTAAAAATGAATAGGGACAAACCCAGTTTCGTTCACCTCCGGGATAGAGCGAAGAAAGGGAATATTTAAAAGATTTAGAGATATTTGGTAATTCTGCTTCAAAAAGACCGGCTTTGTTAATCACTTGTAATTCAACTACCTTGTCTGTTTCGGTAGAATTTAAGATAATTTTTTTTGCACCAGGATCCCATGCTCTTATGATAACCCCACCTGTCTCGCCCCTAGTATGCATTCCTAGTATTGCGTGTGGATCATAGCAACAACCGCTTACAATACTCTTAATTTCCCGTTCCGATAAGGTCATCTGCGAGTCAGATAGAGTCGGCTAAAAAGAAAAACGCAAGATCGATTAATCAAATTT
>OMJS01000135.1 GCA_900299365.1 Opitutales bacterium | reverse complement strand
GGATTGCCCCTTTTCGGGCATTTATAGAAGAGAGACAAGCTACTGGTTCGGGGGGCAAAAATTGGCTTTTCTTTGGGGACCGTTCATCCAAGACAGATTATTTGTACGGCGAAGAGTGGGCACAATACCACAAGGATGGATTTTTAACGGATCTCGATCTTGCTTGGTCCCGCGATCAGGCGGAAAAGGAATATGTTCAGCACAAGATGTTGGCTAAGGGGAAAGAATTATACAGCTGGTTGCAGGAGGGTGCTTATTTTTATGTCTGTGGAGACGCCTCCCGGATGGCAAAGGATGTGGACTCCGCTTTGCGTCAAATCGCTCAATCCGAGGGTGCGATGTCTGAAGAGGATGCCAATGTTTGGGTGAAATCTCTACAAAAAGGAAAACGCTACCTCAAAGATGTCTACTAATTTCTATCCCTCGACCTTTGGGCTCGCTGACAAATTATTAGTATTTGAAAAAAAATTATAATATCTTGCTAGAGTTTGAAGTGGATCAAGTATTTGTCTCCCAACTCTGCCTCGGGTAACAATTCATCCAAGTTCCAAATTTTGGCCGGGGTTAGTCCAGAAGATTTTAATTCTTCGGTATAATCTCCTCCTTTGAGGTAAAGAATACCATTTGCCGGCGAGTTCTTCGATCCCTTTGCCACCTTGTCCCGAACCCATCCAAAAAAGATTGGTAGGGCGGTAACTGCCCGTCCGAGCACAAAATCATAGGTCTTCTTCTTGGGCAATTCTTCCACTCTTCCCCTACGAACTTCCACATTAGTCAGTCCGAGTCGATCGACGATATTTTCTACAACCATGGTTTTCTTTGCAATTGAATCCATCAAAGTAAACTTTGCCTGTGGATAGCAAATAGCTAAGGGTATGCCAGGCAGTCCGCCACCCGTTCCCACATCGAGCAGACGGACCTTGGGCATCAGGCGTAAAAATTTGGTAATGGTCAAGCAGTGGGCGAGGTGTTTGATTTCCAGTCTGTCCATATCCTTACGGGAAACCAAGTTGATCTTGGCATTCCATTCTCTGAGTAGATTGGTATATTCCTTAAGGTTTTCCCAGTGGGAATCTGGGAGGTCGGGGAACCATCCTTTCAAGACCGGCCACGGATCCTGAATGTCGTTCATTTTAAATGCTTGGCTTCGGTGAATTTACTAGTGCTGAATTCAGCCCACCTCAACAACGGGTAGTCCTTTGACTAGATCGTCCACCGCTTTTGCCTGAGAGAGAAAATCTTCCAGTTTGTCGAGGGGCAGGGCACATGGGCCGTCACATTTTGCCTGGGAAGGATCCGGGTGTGATTCTAAAAATAATCCACCAATTCCCTGGCTCATTCCTGCGAGCATAAGTTCAAACACGGCCTGCCGGCGCCCACCGGCCGAGTCGCTACGGCCACCTGGGATTTGCAGGGAATGAGTTACATCAAAAACTACCGGGCATCCTGTCCTTTTCATAATCCCAAAATTGAGCGGGTCCACTACTAAGTTATTATAGCCAAAGGAAGTGCCCCGTTCGCAAAGTAAGACTTGGGGATTTCCCGCCTCCTCAAATTTTTTAATGATGTGACCCATCTCATGGGCGGCAAGAAACTGGGCTTTTTTTACATTTATCGGTTTTCCAGTCTTTGCCAGTGCCACCACCAGGTCGGTCTGCCGGCAAAGAAACGCTGGGAGTTGAAGAACATCAATAATTTCTGCTGCTGGTTTTGCCTGGTAGGGCTCATGAATATCGGAGATGACCGGCACTCCAAAGGTCTCCTTGATTTCGGCTAGGATTTCACACCCTTTTTCCAGCCCCGGGCCACGGAAAGAAGCAATTGAGGAGCGGTTAGCTTTATCAAAGGATGCTTTGAATACATAAGGAATTCCCAACTTTTCGGTTATGGACTTGTAGGTACTGGCTACCTCCAGTGCCAATTCGCGCGATTCCAGTACATTCATACCCCCGAATAGGGTGAAGGGCAGTTCGTTGGATATCTCTACCTTGCCAACGGATATAGTTTTTTGGGCACTCATGATAGGGCAACTTCAGGCGGGGTGCCATGCTCGGCGGTTACCACAATTCCGATTCCTCCACGGGCATTAAAATCCACTTCAACCCGGCACCACTTCGGATCGAGGGCATCGACTAGGTCGGTGAGTAATAGATTGGCAAAGTGTTCATGGAAGACTCCTTGATCCCGGTATGTCCAGAGATAGAGTTTGAGGGACTTGGACTCTACAATTTTTTGGGCCGGGGCATAACGAATCAAAATATTAGCAAAGTCAGGCTGTCCTGTTTTGGGACAGAGGCAGGTAAATTCACTAGTCTGTAATTCCACGAGGTAATCACGTTCCGGGTTGCGGTTAGGAAAGGTTTCCAAGGCACGGGCGGGTTGAGTGCCTCCTTTGCCAAGTTCGGTAAGGTTAGAATGTTCGGGATTTTCTGAATTCATATGAAGGGGTATATAATTTCACCTACGAAGGAGAGGAGCAAGGCAAACTCAGCCAATCTTTTAAGTGAAGGAATACCAGTCGGTTGTAGGGTCCCCTTTTTTCGTGGCTTCAGATAATTGGGAAAGAAAAACAGAGCGTTCGATTTCCCGGGCTCCCAGTCCAGAGAGGAAAGAATTGGGGACCTGACAGTCTATGAAATGAAACCCTTCTTGCTCGGCAATTTCAACCAGTTTGGCCATGCATACTTTCGATGCCTCGCTCACTTTATGAAACATAGACTCCCCGAAAAATGCCTTGCCTAAGCAGAGACCATAGAGGCCGCCCACCAGTTTGTCCTCCTGGTACGCCTCGATGGAGTGTGCAATTCCTTGGCGGTGGAGCTTTCCGTAGTCCTGCTCCATTTCCGGTTCTATCCAGCTCTTTTCTTGACCGGGGCGTTTAATACTAGCACATGCCCGCATCACCCCGGCAAAATTGTGATCAATCCGAATCTCAAATCTTTCTTCTTTAAGGGCCCGGGTAAGGCTGCGGGAAATTTTGAACTCCTTGGGATAGAGTACCATTCTCGGGTTGGGCGAGTACCAGCACCACAGAAAAGGAGCTTGTTCCATCTTCATCCAAGGAAATATTCCTTGCCGGTAAGCCGCGACTAAACGTGTGGTCCCCAGATTCGTGCTTAAAGCGACTAGTCCTTGAGCGTCGGACTGTCTGGGGTCAGGAAAGGTTTCCGGACTTTGATTATCCAGAAAGACCAAGCTCATTGCCAAGTAGGGAGTTGGGTGTAAATGGTCTAGGAAATGCCGCTCACCTTGAGAAGACTGATTTCCGGCCGGCAATTCAATCGTACACCAAATAGGTTACCCACCCCCCTAGTAATATGAATGACTCTCCCTTTCCAATTAAAGGTTCCATCTATCATCGACCGGTCCTTGACCGGGGCAAACGGGGCATCCTCTTCAATGGGTACTTTGAATTGTCCACCGTGGGTATGACCGGCAAGCATAATATCCCACTTATAATCGATCAGTCCCTCCTTGGCATCGGGGTTATGATTCAGCAAAAAAACCGGTCTTTTTTCATTTTTTGAAGGGGCGGACAACCTATTTAGGCAGGAATGGGGCCGGCAATTCTCGGACCACAAATCTCCCAGTCCCACGAGGTCAATATTTTGTCCCTTCAGGTAAATTTCCCTTCTTTCATTTTCCAATACTCCAACTTTGGCTGACTGGAGCATTTTTTTTACCTTTCGGTTGGTGGAAAATCCGCCATGATTTGCCGCCCATTTTCCACCATCATGATTCCCGAGGCAGGCAAAGGTCGGCACCTTGGCCGCGAAAAAACCAAGAAGTTTTTCGTATTTCTTTAGGTCTTCAGGTTTAGGTTGATCGGTTATGAAATCTCCGGTTATAAAACAGGCATCCGGGGATTGATCCAGTCCTTGTTTTAGGGCTTCTTCCAAATAATCGAGGGATACTACCTGGGAGAGATGCAGGTCAGATAAATGGAGCAGGCGAAGGTTTGCTTTAGGGTGTAAGCGTTTGAGCATGATCTCCTTTTCAGAGATTTCCAGCCATTGGGCTTCAAAAGTAAGGTAACCTGCAGATGCCAATAGCCCCGTCCCTCCAAGTAGGGAATATTTCATCCATTCCCGCCGGGTTAAATACTTTTGTTTTTTGATCCGCTTATTTTCAAGCTCACGATGGTAGTCCGGAGTGTCCGGGCTCATAATTATTGGGAAATTCCTCCTTCTCCGTCCCAATGTTCGATCATTTCAACGATGCTGGTTATTTTACACTTCTCTTCCGTCCCACTGCGCAAATCCTTCACCTTGGCTTGGGCATTCTTTACTTCTTCTTCCCCAAGAATGATGGCATAGCGGGCCCCTGATTTACCGGCATCTTTGAATTGTTTACCAAAGCCCGATGATTTTAAGGAATAGGTGGTGGAATATCCGGCTTTTCGTAGACGGTTGGAAAGACGCACCCCGAGATCTCTCTCCGTTTCTTCAAAAACCAAAAAGAGATCGGTTGCAGTGATGTACCGGGGAAGTAAGTTATTTGACTCTAGGCAGTCGCTCAGTGTCATGTCACCAATAGCAAATCCGGCAGCTGGGAGGTCGCAATTTCCGGAAAGTTTTTTGATCAAGTGATCATAGCGCCCACCACCGGCGAGGGCACGGCCTTGTCCTGTTGCCTCAAATGCCTCGTATACAAAACCGGTGTAATATGCCAGTCCCCGCACAATCGATAGATCCACCTTGATCATAGGTTCGCACCCATGTGCCTCCAACCGATCAATCAAGCCCTGCCAATGTTGTGCCCGTTCCGTACCTTTCTCACCGCATTCTTCCAACCTCTTAATGATTTCTTCTAGGCTATTAAGTCCTTTAATTTCCTGAATTTTTTCAAAAAGTTCTTTTCCCCGATCCGGGTTGGTGGATTCGAGTGACTCGATCGTTTGCTCGGGTTTTCGCCGCTCACTCTTATCAATGGCATCGAGAGTAGCGGGGCGAGCTTCCTCAGAGATACCCAGTTTTGCGAGAAACAAAACCCAGGTTACCCGGTCACTCAATCGGACCACGACCTCTTTATTTCCCAACCCAAAGGTTTCGAAGATCGAACATAGCAGGGCAATTAATTCCGCATCGGCATCGATTCCAACTTCGCCAATTAAATCAGCATTGAATTGGTAAAAGGAACGCCCCCTGCCTTTCTGGGGTCGCTCATAGCGGAAATGCTCCCCAATATTGAACCATTTTACCGGTTTGGGCAGGGAGTTTGCCCGGGCCGCAACCATCCGTGCGAGGGTGGGTGTGAGTTCGGGACGAAGGGCCACTTTTCTGCCCCCTTTGTCCTCGAAATGAAACAATTGATTAGCAATCTCCTCACCAGATTTTTCCAAGTATAAATCTAGAGGTTCAAGAACGGGGACATCATATTCCTGAAAATCAAAGGTCCGGGCAATGGTACGGAATACTCTGAACAAATGATTTCGCCGGGCACAGGCATCAGGTGGGAATTCTCTAAATCCGGGTAAAGTATCAAACATATGCCGACTCTATCAGGATATTTTTTCCCTGCAAGCGAGGGAGTATGGAAAATTAGACGGAATCAAGATCGAGCTTTGATAGCCCGGCCTTCATTTCTTTACCGGCCTTAAATTTTACCACTGCTCGACGTGGTATGATCACATCCTTTTCCGGTTGGTTTGGATTACGCCCGACCCGTGACTTCCTCACTTGTACTTCGAACACGCCAAAGTTTCGCAACTCCACATTCTGTCCGTTCACTAAACCGCTACAAATATGATCGAGGGTTTTTTGGACAATTTCTGTCACATCCTTGTGGTTGTAATTTGCGCCATCGTAAATGGATTGGACGATTTGTCTTTTGGTCAGGTTGTTTGACATGTGGGGTAAAACGGTTTGAAAGACCTGTGTAAGGGGTTTAGGGTAAGTATTCCATAAATTCCGACACACGAACGACCTGTCAAACTATTATTTTATTCAATATGTCTAAAAAAGACGACGATAACCCACTCGAAGAGATCCAAAAACAGTTACGGGATCTCATGAAAAATAAGAATCTACAAGTTGCTTTTGCCCCCTTCATGCAATCAAGTGAAGATGAACAACCTGCACCACCCAAGGAAGGGGAGAAGAAGGAAACAGAGAATAATGAACCCCAAGACGATCCACTGGATTCGATCCGTTCTTTTGACCGCAAGCCTAAGGAAGTGCGTGACTATCTCGACCGTTTTGTCATTAAGCAGGAGCAGGCCAAACGAGTGCTCTCCGTCGCAGTTTGCGATCATTATAACCATGTCCGCCGCTGCATTCAGGATGACCGGGTACAGGCTGCGGAATATTTAAAACCCAATGTACTTCTCCTCGGACCAACCGGGGTGGGGAAGACCTATCTGATGCGCAATGTGGCGAAGTTGATCGGAGTACCCTTTGTCAAAGCCGATGCCACCAAATTTTCCGAGACCGGTTACGTGGGTAATGATGTGGACGATCTGGTGCGCGATCTGGTCAAACAGGCAGACGGTAATGTCGAGCTCGCTCAGTATGGGATCATTTATGTCGATGAGATCGATAAGATTGCCGCGGAGGGTTCTCGAGGGGGGCGCGATGTTTCCGGCCGTGGTGTCCAGATTAACCTGCTGAAATTAATGGAGGAGACCGAGGTAAACCTTCATTCTCCTCAGGACATGATGGGCCAGATGAAAGCCTTCATGGAAATGCAACGTGGTGGAAAGCCTAAGAAACCTACTATTTCCACCAAAAATATCCTTTTCATTGTCAGTGGTGCATTTGATCAATTGGCCGAGAGTGTGCGTAAACGACTTGATCTTAACCGCATTGGTTTTGGATCTTCTGAGGAACAGGAACTTTCAAAAAGCGGGATCAATTTTCTTAACAAGGCGGAGACTCAGGACTTTATTAAATATGGATTTGAGCCAGAATTTGTGGGCCGTCTGCCCGTTCGGGTAGCATGTGATGAGCTAACCAAAGATGACCTTGCAGATATTTTGCTCTCTTCCGAGGGCAATGCCCTTGATCAATACCGTAAGGATTTTGAGGGATATGGGATAAAATTCGAAATGGGCAATCCTGCAATTCATGAGGTGGCCAAGCTCGCGGCCAAGGAAAAGACCGGTGCCCGTGGCCTCGTCACCATTCTCGAAAGAATCTTCCGGGACTTCAAATTTGAACTCCCTTCCACTTCAATCCGTAAATTTTCAGTGGATGCAGAGACCGTCAGTCAGCCCACCGAAAAACTTCGCGAATTAATTGAGGACAATCAGGACCTGCTCGACGAAAATCTACTCGAGGATGTAGACCGTTTTGTTGATTCCTTTAAGCGTGAGCATGGCTTGGAACTGCGATTCCGCAAAGCTGCCAAAGTGGCGGTGGTCAAGGAGGCGACATCCGAGAATCGTTCAGTTCTTGCTCTGTGCGAGAAAAAATTCAAAGACTTCGAGCATGGTCTGAAAATCATCTCCCAACGCACCGGAAAAAATTCTTTCGTGATTGATAAAAAAGTCATCGAAGATCCGGATAAGGAACTTTCCCGCTGGGTGGTGGAGAGTTTCTCTTCCTCCGAAGAAAAAGAGTGAACGGACCTGACCCCGCTGCGGTCGAGGCCACCTTTTCCAGTGTGGCCAATCGTTATGACCTTGCTAACCATTGGTTATCCGGCGGCATCGATTTTTATTGGCGCAACCGTTTGGTCAACTTGGCTAAGGAACGAAACCCCCGTGATATTCTCGACCTTGCGACCGGTAGTGGGGATGTTCTATTTGCTCTTAGAAAAGGTTTGGGAGAACAGGTCAAGTTGACCGGGTTGGACTTTTGCGAACCCATGCTCGAACAGGCCCGTCAAAAACGAGCGATTCGTGGATTGGAGAAAAATATCAACCAATTTATGCATGGTGATTGCTTGGCTCTTCCTTTTGAAGATGAGAGTTTCGACCTGATTACCATTGCCTTTGGTCTGCGCAACCTAGCAGACCGTGCCAAGGGATTGGGGGAGATATTACGGGTACTACGTCCCGGTGGCCGGTTGATCATTCTTGAATTTACCCAGCCTTACTTGTGGTTCCGTCCTTTCTATTACCTCTATCTCAAGGGCATACTCCCGTGGGTAGCCCGCTGTTTGACCGGTGACCGGGATGCTTACCTATATCTCGGCACCAGCATTGCCGGTTTTCCTAACCGTGGAGGATTATGTAAGGAAATCGAGCAGGCTGGTTTTAGTGCAGTATCCGCTCGTGCCCTAACTTTTTCCATCGTTGCTTTGCATGAAGGAAGAAAGGAAGTGTGAATGTTGATTTTTAAAGATTGTAATAAATTACACTGGTGAATCATTCACCCATCATTCTTCTTTATTCATTTTTTTTTAATTCAATTTTACTTTAAAATCGAAGTGAGAGTTTCGCTGGGTCGCATTGCCTTAACTGCTTT
>OMJS01000134.1 GCA_900299365.1 Opitutales bacterium | reverse complement strand
GGGTCTCAGATTTGGTTAAAAAAGAGGTTAATGGTTTGGCTAATCGTATGGAAACTGCACTCCACGGTTTAGGCTCAGTAGTAAGTCAGATCGAGGAACTCACCCAAAAATTCAACGCCCTAGACCGAGCTTTTTCGGATGAACCCACTGGAGCTAAATCGTTCAATCGGAAAAAGGCTTCCACGACACGCACAAAAAATGAGAATCTTGAGCTAGTTCTCGATAAAGACCTCAGTGAAGGACCAGTCGTTGATCAAAAAATAATTGACCCCCCAAAGGGCGACGAATCATCAACTTCCGATGAACCGGACAAGGAAATTGTTGATTCACCAAAAATACAAACAGTAGAGGATGTGCCCAGCAATCAACTGGATCCACCATCAGGAACTGGATTGAGGTTTGACGAAATTGAAGAAATGATTGATGAGATTTTATCTTATGAACTTAAATAATATCGGCGTATTCCTTTTTCTATGAGTGATCAGGTAATTGAAGAAGAGGATACACCTGTAGAGGATGTTGTGAAAACTGAACCCCGGAGAAAAAAGCTTCCGATAGGTCTGGACTTAGGAACTTTGGAGTCTTGTATACTTAGCAAACTGAGTAAACCTGGGTCCGACCAACATCATGGTATCTTAGTGCCAACCATTGTTGGGTATCCTGAGGAAGGCATTCTTGCAGGCATTTTACCAGGTAATTCCGGAATGCTTCATGGAAATGATGCATTAGCCAATCAATTGCACTTGCGTTTGGTGAATCCACTCAGTGATGGAATCATTCAAGATATTGAAGCAACAAAATCATTTCTTGGTTATTTAAGAGAGCGGGTTGATCCAGAATTTAAAGGAGACGCTCTGTGCGTAATTGGGATACCTGCCGTTGCGGACGAGGAATCCAAACATAAACTTCAGGAAGCTGCAAAATCTGTATTTGATGGTGTCCTGCTCATCCCAGAACCATTTCTCGCCGCTCTTGGAATGCGAGATGAAGAACGGTTGCAGCAAGAAGATTACAAAGATCCTGTAAGTAATTCTCTTTTTGTAGATATCGGGGCTGGCACTACTGATTTTTGTATCATTCAGGGGTATTTTCCTAAACCTGAGGATTTGCTCAGTATTCCTTTTGGGGGAAATGAGGTAGATGTAATAATGGACCAGCTTATTCGAGAGAGCTATCCAGAGGTAAATTTACCAATCTCTATGATTCGTGGCTTCAAAGAGGAATATTCCTATGTGGGTGAGCCAGAATCCGGAGTTCGGGTAAAGGTGCCAGTTGAGGGGAAACCCAGGAAAATAGAAATTGGAAAACAGGTTGGGGAAGCCTGTAATCGTCTAGTTGATGAAATTGCTGAATCTTTAAAGCAGGTTATATCTTCTGCCTCTCCACAATCTGTCTTTTCGTTGCTTCAAAATATTATTCTTACAGGTGGGGGTAGTCGTATCAGAAATATAGATCAGGAAATCCAACAAAGGCTTTTGGATGAAGGGTATGAAAATCCAGAGGTCAGGCTCTCGGACAAGGATTACTCACCACTTGTAGCAATTGGAGCACTCAAGGTGGCAAAAGCTGCTCGCGAAGATCAGTGGTTGAGGTAATTCCTCAGCTTTATAAAATCAAAAAATACCTTTTAAGCTTTGGTTTAGTCTCTCAGAGGCTTCTTCGATAAATCCAATAACTTTTTCCGGTTCTTTGTGTTCTGATGTTAAGATTCTCCAACCTTCGAGATTTTGATAAGAACCCGGTTCTCGTTGTTTGCATTTGTTCAGACCGGTAAATCCGAGTTCAGAGACAATTGCCTCTGAAACTTGAATGGCTGATGCTAATTTTGGGCTTTCTTTGGATTTTTCGGGTTGGTCATGCCAATGTATTGCGTCCACAATTTCATCCGAAATGTGATGGTTCCATAAATAATACGCTCCAATCTTTGCGTGATTCCACCCAACTTTAGTTTGCTCTTCTTCAATTATATCTTCGGCAGAGTCGTACTTTTTTAAATAAATTTTACGGAAATAATCTGGAAAGGTAATCGCAAGGATGAGAATGCCAAGGTTATGGAGTAAACCAGCAACATAATCTGCCTCTTCTTCATAGTTTATTTCCAGTACAGATAATAGTTCCCTGGTTAATATTGCTGTACCGATACTATTTTTCCAGAATTCTTCCCATGGGAAAGATGGGGTATTTTTACCAAGTTCCAAAATCTCCTCAATCACCGGTGTGGCAAAAAGCAACTCACGAATTCGATTTAGACCTAAAAATATTGACGCCTCTTCTACACCGCTAATTCTTTTATTATCTTTACTCCCAAAAAAGATTGAATTCACTAGGTCGAGCACCCTTGTGGTAAGCGATGGATCCAATCGAATAACCTCCGCAATTTGAGCTAAAAAACTGTCTTCCGATTCTAGAAGCGAGCGAAGTGTCTCATTGATACTTCGCAAGGAAGCTAGTTTCGGGCACTGATTAATCTTTTCGATTAAAAGAAAATCAGAAGGGGGTTGCATAAATTAAAAAGGGCTACTTTGCCCCAGTGAAATTAGCCAATCAAAATGACCGAATTTGGTCTTTGGGCGTTAAGGTTTTTTCCTGAAGCGAGGGAACTGTCGAGGAAGTTAACGGTAAAAGCAGATGATGGGTGATTAGAAGGTAAAGTCATGAAGTCACCATTAGAAGAAAGAAAACGCATGGATCCATCAGACATCTTATCGATTGATATAACATTACCTTCATTTTTGGAGATGAAGTTTTGCACCTCAGGGAATGATAGAATATCCTCTCTTATTTGGTTTAGGTCTTTGAGGCTAGCGGTAGGTTTGTGTGTGAACTTATCTAGATCATCTTTAAAATTAACCGCAGGACTCGGATTAAGTTCGGCCGATTTGGAAAAGGCTTTGTTGACAATATTGCTACCTATATTGATTAAACCAGTTGCGATTATTGGATCCATAGACCCCTATAAGCAACTCTTCTGCCAATTTAATTAAAATATTTTCCTGAGGCTGTTTCGGTTGATCATTTCTTCAGCAATCTGAATTGCATTCAAGGCAGCGCCTTTCCAGAGTTGATCTCCAGTGACCCAGAAAGCAAGGCCGTTATCTGAAGCATGATCCACCCTAAGCCTGCCGACTTGGCAATTTTCTTTTTCAGAAGAATAAATGGGCATGGGGTAGATTTTTTCTTCAGGCTTATCCATAAAATCTAAACCAGCAAAAGAACTCACGGCCTGGATGGCGTCGGGTAGATTCACTTGTTTGGTGAATTCTGCGTTAATGGATATTGAATGAGCCCGATAAACCGGAACCCTAACGCAAGTGCAGGAAACTTTCAAACTCGGGAGGGCAAGAATTTTACGAGCCTCGTTAGACATTTTGAGCTCTTCTTTTGTATATCCATCTTCGCGAAACTGGTCAACATGCGGAATGAGATTGAATGCAATTGGGTGTGGGAATGCGGAAGGTAGGGAGTTGGGGACTGGAGCACCTGAAACTGCTTCGGTGACTTCCTGATCAAGCGAGACTGGACCCATAGCACCTGCACCAGATACCGCTTGATAGGTGGATGCAAAAAACTTTTTAAGTCCGAAACGTTTGTGTAATGGATAGATTGCCATCAAAGCAATTGCACTTGAGCAATTAGGGTTGGCGATAATACCTTGATGTTTTTCTAATTCGGTAGGATTGATTTCAGGAACTACCAAGGGAACGGAAGCATCCATTCGAAAGGCTGAACTATTGTCAATTACCACACAGTTTCTTTTTACTGCTTCAGGAGCAAATTTTATCGAATTCTCAGACCCCGCACTGAATATGGCAAAATCAAGGTTATTGAAGGATTCTGCTGTTGTTTCTTCGACTATTATTTTTTCGCCAATAATATTTAATTCAGTCCCAGCTGATCTTGCAGATGCGAGTAATTTGATTTCACTAGCAGGAAACTCTCTTTTTTCCAGAAGTTTTAAAATTTCTTGTCCAACTGCACCCGTTGCACCTACGATTCCTAATTTGTACTTTTTCAATGAATATTAAGCTAAAGAATGATTATTTAATGGTTTTAAAAAATCTGTGCTTGCTTGAAACCAAAGATGTTTTGTTGGTTTCAATTAAACAACAGAAGATGTATCATCAAAAAGAAGGAAAGAGTGTCAAAACATATGTGATTTCTACATCGCTGAAATCACCAAGTTGCCAAGAAAACTCTTTGGGCACACCTTGGGGCCTTCATCAAGTTTGTGAAGTAATCGGTTTAGGTCAGTCGGAAGGAATGGTATTTAAAGGGCGCAACCCAATTGGTATTTGCTACTGGGAATGCGGTGATAGGGATAGGGAACAAAATTTAATAACCTCAAGAATTTTGCGCCTCGTGGGCCTAGAGAACGGCTTAAATGTGGGGGAGGGGATAGATACTTTTGAAAGATATGTCTATATACACGGAACAAATAAGGAGCATATGCTTGGTGAACCTGCAAGTTCAGGGTGTATACAGGTTTCTAACAAAAGTGCGGTAGAATTGGCGAATCTAATACCTGTGGGGTCTCACCTTTACATTTCTTTGAACTGAAAAAAGGTATCAACTCTTCTTACTAAAAGGCTTTCGGATCTGATTGATTGCATTTTCCAGAAAGTCCTCTGGTTTTTTCTCAATGAACTCACTTACCCTTAATCTTAAGAACTCTCGACTGTACTTATATTCATTTCGTTGAATTAAGTTAAAGGAATTTGACTGACCCGATAATTTAGGCTCACGATTCACTAGTTCCTCAGCCTTTTCGCTGATTATCTTTTCAATAGAAGCCAGTTTTTGGACTTTATGGTATTCTTTTTTTATTTCCAGCAATAATTCTTCACCATTTTGTTGTTCATGTACAATAATTGAAAATGGATGTTTTGTTCGTACCGATAATAATTCTTTAAGCTTTGATAAACTGCATTCTTGGCGCTTTCCTATAGTTACCAGAACAAAGGAGTTTCGATTAAGTCCAATTCTTAAAAAGTCATGCAAGTTATTGCATTCAAAAACTGAAAAACCAAGGCGTGTACCGATCTGCTCAATGAGACCTGAGCATGCTAGGAAAATTACTTTTGGATTTAAGTTTTTCGGAGCATCCTGAGCCTCATTAAGCAATTGATAAACTGAAAATTGACTTAATTCTGTGTCCAAGTGAGGGAAATTAGTGACAGAAGTATTCATTATGAAGGGTAATAGGTTAACTTAAGTCTAGTCCTTGCATTTACCAAGGTCAATTAATCACTTAGAGTGGATTAAGATTTTAGGTTAAATCCTTTCAATGATCGGTTGAATTAATGATTTAAAATCTGGATACACATTTTTTCCCTGAAGTTTACTGAGTTCTTCGAGCGAATGAGTGCCTGTAGCAACTAAAAAACATTCTATATTAGCATTACTTGCCGTTTCAAAATCATAAGGCGAATCTCCTACATAAATTGTTTCCGATGGGATTACCCCAAGTCGCTTTATTGCCAATTGGGTAAGTTTTGCATCTGGTTTTCTCCATTGGGTGTCGCCTGCTCCGATCGTAAAATCGAAAAACTCCTCAAGTTCTAAATGCTTGCAACTAATTCTCGCATGTGGGCCAAACTTGTTGGTCAAAACGGCACACTTGCAACCAGCCTTCTTGAATATGCCTAATCCACTGCGAACTCCTGGTAACGGAAATAAGTCGTTGAGCATTTCTTCCTCAAAAATGGGTCGCAAGATCGAAACCGCTTCTTCTGCCCTCTCAGAACCAATGAGTTTGGCCATGGTGACATCAGATGAACCGCCGACCGCCCGTTTGACTTTATCAAAAGAAGGTGGTTGATAACCCATCCTTACTAGAGTTTTAGAGAATGCGCTATGAATAGCTTTGAATTGATCAATCAAAGTACCATCAAGATCAAAGAGGATTGCCCGTTTTTTCATTTTGGTTATGTTAAATTGATGTCCCAGAATTGCGATGATTTCTGAACTTAAATTAATTATTGGATAATGAGTCTGGAGCTGAAGTCCCTACAATGTAGCCAATCAGGAAACCTTCTTCTGTGTCACCTTCGTGGTGACTGGGTGTTGAAAACTGGCACGAATTATGAATGCGAGAATTACCGCAAGATTTTATCGCAAGTGGGTGAAGGAGAAATATGTAAGTTTTATTTTGATGCTTCTAAGAGGTGGGATTCATCTATGCTTGTTTTTCTATTAAACATAGAATCTAGATTACTTGCAAAAGGAATAGAGGCTGATTTTTCGGAACTACCCCAAAAAATCCAAAGTCTTATCACCTTGGCTAAGGAAAGAACTTCAGTAATTCAGTATAACAGGGCGAATACTTCTGCTAGGCAATATGATGAGAAAATCAACCTTTCTCTGAAATTTGCTCAAGTGTCTACTTTTTGGGGGAAATGGCTACTCTCGGTCGTAAAGTTTTTTATGGGCAGGTCTTTTCTTAGGCTTGGTGACCTTCTTGCAGTTTGCAAAGATTGTGGTGCATCGGCCCTTCCCATCATAACCTTAATTGCATTTTTGACAGGCCTCACCATGGCCTTTGTTGGTAGTGTTCAACTAGAAAAATTTAATGCCACCATCTATGTTGCCGATCTAGTTTCCCTGGCAATGGTCAGGGAAATGGGGGCACTGATGGTTGCAATTGTTATGGCAGGAAGAACGGGTGCTGCTTTTGCGGCCGAGCTAGGGTCTATGAAAATTAGAGAGGAACTAGACTCACTGAGAACTTTTGGAATACCGGCAATGGAATTCCTGGTGCTCCCGCGAACCATAGCCCTATTTGTAATGACTCCATTATTAACTCTTTATGCAGATGTTGTCGGCATTCTTGGTGGACTGATGGTTGGAACCCAAGTAATGGATTATTCATCCCTCCATTATTTTGAGCAAACCCAGTCGGCATTGACCAACATGTGGGAGGTGTATTCTGGATTAATCAAAAGCTTGGCATTTGGATTAATCATCGGCTTAGTGGGGTGCTACAAGGGAATGCATACTGGCAATACATCTGCTTCTCTTGGTAAATCAGTGACATCTGCCGTAGTGGTATCAATCACCTTAGTTGTTGTCTGTGACGCAATTTTTGAGATTTTATTTAGTTTTTTAGGCTATCGATGAACTTAAGTAAAAATGATCATGTTATCCTTGAGGTCAATGCCTTAGAATTAATGTATAGCCGCGATCTCATTCTTAGTGATATATCTTTTGCGGTTAATTCGGGAAGTTGCTTTGTAATTATGGGAGTAAGTGGTTGCGGGAAAAGTACCCTGCTCAAATCCATGACAGGATTGCTTAAGCCAGCCCAAGGAAATATTCGTTTTAGCGGCGGTGAACTCTGGGGTAGGGCAGAACTTCCAAATCAAGATTTACTATCCAAATTCGGGGTTCTTTTTCAAGGCGGAGCACTTTGGGGTTCCATGAACCTATTAGAGAACATATCTTTACCCTTGCAGACTTTCACTTCCTTAAGCAATGAAGAGATCGAGAGTCTCGCTTCTTACAAATTAAGTTTAGTTGGGCTTTCAGGTTGCGAGTACTTATACCCCTCGCAATTGAGTGGTGGGATGCAAAAGAGAGCTGGATTAGCTAGGGCCCTATCCATGGACCCCAGCATTTTATTTCTTGACGAACCATCTGCTGGGCTGGATCCCATTAACTCAAGCCAACTTGATGAGTTAATTGGTGAATTAAAAAACTCTCTAGGGCTCACTTTTGTTGTGGTTACTCATGAATTAAAAAGTATTTTTGAAATCGCAGATGATGCAGTTTTTTTAAGCAAAGAAACCAAGTCTGTGCTGGAGCAAGGCAAACCTGTGGAGTTGCAAAAATTTAGTATGCACCCCGAAGTAAGAGATTTTTTGTCCAGTTAATTAGATCATTTAATGAATGTTACTTGAGTCTTTGGTTGCCGTTATCTCATTTTCTATCGTAAAGTTTAGTACTTATGAAAATTGCCGCAAATAGCACTTTGGTTGGGGCGTTTACTCTTGGCGGTGCCTTAATTTTCCTGGGTTTTCTTTTCTTCACAGGTGGTCTTTCTAGTTGGCGGCAAGACAACGAAAGATTCGTGGTTGTGTTTAACGAAAATGTCTTCGGATTAAACGAGGGGGGGAAGGTGACATTTAACGGTGTGAAAATTGGTAGAGTTGAGAGGTTTTTTATCGGAGATGCATTGGAGGAAGGACCTGTTCCAGTAATGATTGAAATTAATCGTAAGCTGGTAGACAGGCATAGAGTTGAAATGGGGAACGAAGTGTTTAATGAAGACGGATCATTTAAGGGCAATGTTTTGCCATTTTTAGTGGGGCAGTTGGTTCAGGAAAGTTTTGTCACTGGCATACTATACATAAATCTCGTTACTGATTTTGATTCCTTGGATAATAATGCATCCCTACAAGAGCTTTATGGATATCCCTTGATTCGTAGCAAAGGTTCAATTTTTGCTGAGCTTAGTGAAAGTATAAACCTAGAAAAATTGAGTAAACAAGTGAGTGAATTTCTGGAATCTGCAACCACTGAACTCACGAATCTACATACTGATGAAATAAGGGATTCTTTCTTAGGTTTGTCCCAAAAAATGGTCCTGTTTTTGGATAATTTCTCTAAGCATTTTTTGCCGTTAAGTGAGAACCTGGGCAGCACATCAGATCAGGTTAGGACCAGTTTTCAGAACCTTGATAAATTAAACCAACGACTGCAAGAGACACTTGCTCCCGACTCGGATCTTCGATTCGGTGCGGTTAATGCACTGCATGACCTTTCGGAAATGTCAAAATCTCTGAAAAATTTATCAGACTTACTTGAGCGTAATCCTCAGGCATTATTCAGGGGAAAAATAAATGCAGATGAATAAAATGAAATCATTATTTTTACTATTAAATTGTTTATTTGTTTGTTTTTCAGGATGTATAATTCCTGAATCCAACCATATAGAACCTGACTTTTACCTTCTTTCTGAAACTAAACTGGAAAACAACGATAGTAATGCTTCCGGAAATTTTTCCTTTTATCTCCGGGAAATTGAATTGCCCCGTTATTTAAAAGACCCGCGAATGGTTTATCGCCCCACGGAGCACACTGTAGAATTCAGGGAAAGCAAAAGGTGGGGCGAACCATTGGAAGACGGAATCGCACGTGCCATTTCATTGAATCTCTATAACAAATCTCCAGGTTCTCGATTTTCAATTTTTCCCAACCTTCGAAAAGATAACCTTAGATGGGATATATCGATATCTTTCTCTTCTTTTGAAAAAGTATCCGGACATACCTTGGTTGATGCACAATGGTCTGCAAAAGATAAGTCTGGTGTCTTTATGGCAGGTAAATATTCGTCTGAGCTTATTGCATTGAAAACCAAAGATGTTGCTGACGAATTAAACAACTATAATCAGGCACTTCATGACTTGGCCGGTGCGATCATTCAGGACTTATCTTCAAAATGACACGAACTCATGAATACACTAGTTGCATGTTTAATTCTCTTGATATTATGCATCCTAGGGGTAAGGAAAGTAAGAAAATTTTTGGTAAGAAAAAAACAAGAACGCCTCGAACAGGAGATCTCTAATGACCTATCGGAAGAGTATCCTAATCACGATGATTCAACAGAATTCATCGACTGGGTTGAGGAAATGCAACTAGATGATGATATTGCCAAAAAAAGACAACTTCGGTAACCACATATTTGTTTAGAAATTTTATTATGAAATTGTTTTACCCAAAGCCCTTTATTGTAGGTCTACTTCTTTGTCCAATTGGCTCTTTATTTGCAGATTGGCCAAATTGGCGGGGGCCAAATTTCAATGGCTCTGTAGATAAAGAGGAGAGGTATCC
>OMJS01000133.1 GCA_900299365.1 Opitutales bacterium | reverse complement strand
CCTTACCGGGAAGTACATGCTTGTAATTAGGGTTTTGATAAGGATATGATGCTTTCATTGCATCGAGACGGCGGAATAATTCAGCACTCATTTCCTTAACCTTGTCCGGCATTTTTTCGGCCAAGTTTTTTGCCTCCTCAATATCTCCTCGTTTTGGATTCTTCGGATAATTGAACTGCAATTGATAGAGCTCATATTCCGGCCTTCCCCGCATCCAGTTTTTGATTAATTTCCACCCATCTGTCCGAATAGTGGACTGCTGGGCGACACCATGGGGAAAATGCCACACCATGGTGGTTCTAGGTTTGCCCTTCTTGTTTTTTACCAGGTTTCCATTTTTTGGATTTTTGGATAGCAGGGTAGATAGATTGGCACCATCAAGATTTTGACCTTTTGGTTTTTTTGTATCCGTCCACGAAAGAATGGTAGGGTAAAAGTCCAAACCATTAACCATAACCTCGCTCTTTTTTCCCTTGGGAATATTGGGCCCAGTCACAATGAAGGGTACCCGTACCCCTCCCTCCTTCGCATTAATCTTTCCCCGGTCTAGTGGGTAGTTATCGGTTATGATTTCTCCAGGTACCCGTTCCATTCCGCCATTGTCAGAAGTCAGGATAATGTAGGTATTTTCCATCAGTTTATGACCAGGCCGGCGGGGGTCATCCGTATTTTCCAAGTACTTGACCAAATTGCCCACATAATGATCGAACATTTCTACCATAGCACAATAGTATGGGTTTTTCTGTCCCTCCAAGGGCCAACCCTTTGGATCGCTCGGGAATGCAACACCTAGTTTCTTGCAATATTTCTCCAGGAGTCCCTTGCTTCGGCTATGGATGGGGGTATGAACGAGCCAAGCCGCATAATACAGAAAAAAGGGCTTTGACTTGGACTTTTCCATAAACTCGATCGCATCGAGGGTTGTCTGGTCCTTAGGAAATCCATCTGTATCCAATTGGTACGGATCATCCTTGTCCTCGGTGGCAAATCCGGTCAACCGGTGAGGTTTCATCGCTGCACTTTCTCCAAGATGGGCACGGGTAAAATCAAACCCCTGATCCTTGGGCTGGGGAAATGCATTGTGGTCAATCGCCATGTGCCACTTGCCCACATGTCCGGACACATATCCATTTTTTTTCAAAGCTTCAGCAATGGTTACTTCCTTAAGTTCCAGCCTACCGCTATACCAAGGATCCATGATCGGGTGAGCTTCCATATTGTAGGGAGTGGGAGGGTTTCCACCGACGACATGTGTCTTTTGCAGAACGGCTGGATGTCTGCCACTCATAATGGCACAACGGGTAGGGGCACAAGTAGGAGCCGGCGAATAGCCCTGTCGGAAAAGTATCCCCTTCTGGGCAAGTGAATCGATATGGGGAGTCTCCATCGGGGCCGCTTCATCTAAATCATAACACCCCACATCCTGCCAACCCAGATCATCAGCCAGAATCAACACCACATTGGGACGATCCGCATAATCGTTAGCCAAAAGAGATAATCCCCAAGAAAACGCCAAACAAAGAAGAAATGAAAAGGTAGATTGATTCATAATTTTTAAAAAGAAAATTTCTCACCAATTCACTCCGGTCAATGCCAATTTTCCACAAAAAACTAAACCTTGAATCAAAAAAAGTTTTTCTAGCTTATACCCGTAATCTGACTATCTTCATACAAATGTTCCAACTTAGAATTTGTTATTTCTTGCGTGTATGCATTCTTTTCCATGGGCTTTTGCAAATGGCTTCAATGATTCAGGCAAAGAGGCCAAATGTAGTCTTTATTCTGACTGATGATCAACGAGCCGATGCCCTCAGTTGTATGGGGCATCCGCACTTAAAGACCCCACATATTGACCGGTTGGCAGACGAGGGGGCCTTGTTCAAAAATCATTTCTGTACCACATCTCTGTGCTCGCCCAGTCGGGCATCCATTCTTGGCGGGCTCTATGCCCATACCCATGGAGTGGTTAATAATTTCACCGATTATCCGCAAGACCTCCCTACTTTCCCAAGGCAGTTACAGGCGGAGGGATACTCCACCGCATACATAGGAAAGTGGCACATGGGTGAGGATGATGACAGCAAGCGTCCGGGCTTTGACCATTTCGTAACCCACCGGGGACAGGGAAAATATTTTGACACCGAATTCCGTGCAAACAATGGGAAACGAAAAGTAGTACCCGGATATTACACGACCGTGGTCACGGACATGGCTATTGAATGGATGGAGAAACAAGCAACTGATTCCGATAAGCCCTTTCTTCTTATGCTCGGTCATAAGGCACCTCACAGTTTTTACTTCCCCGAGCCTAAGTATGAAAACTCATTTGATGATGTACGGGCACCCTACCCTGCTACTGCATTTTCTTTGGATGACAAACCAATCTGGATCAAGCAAAGACTTAATACATGGCATGGAATCTATGGTCCGCTTTTTGACTGGAGAAAAAAATTTCCAGACCGCTCGGCCGAAGCAATGCTGGATTTCGAGCGTATGGTCCGGGCATATTGGGGAACGATTCTATCGGTCGATGATTCAGTTGGGAGAATCCATGACTATTTAAAAAGCGTGGGCAAACTGGATGATACTTTGTTCATCTTCACCAGTGACAATGGACTATTGGAAGGGGAGCACGGAATGGTGGATAAACGCACCGGACACGAACCCTCACTGCGTATTCCCCTAGTTGTTCGCTACCCCAACTTGATCAATCCTGGAAAAGTAATCAATGCCCAGACCCTGACCCTAGATTTCGCATCCAGTATACTAGAAATTTGTTCCGCATCTCCCCT
>OMJS01000132.1 GCA_900299365.1 Opitutales bacterium | reverse complement strand
GATACCTGCTTCCATCGCCGGAGTATCATCTACCACTTCAATAATCTTCAGACCTTTTGTAGATTCTTCGCAGAGTACACCTAAAAAACCGCCTCCGTACATCGAACCCAAAGTGTGCAATTCTTCATGCAAAAAATATTCCCAGTTTGAAATAAAAGATTCAATAGAAGTATGAAAGTTGTCCTCTGGACTGCCTGATATTCGACTGTTTATGCCGATGATCTGTCCAGTCATCGAAAACAACGGACCGCCAGAATCTCCACCGAGTAAACGGCAATCCGTCTGTATAGTTTCTGCTTTTTTCCGAATGATTCGACCTACCCTTAGGACCATACCTCGTTCCATGTCAAACCCACTGGGATGACCAAGAGCAAAGCACCAGTCTCCCACTTCCGAACTTCTCGCTTCTGCCATTTCTGCATATTGCCTCTCCCCCTGTTCAGTGATCTTTAATAATCCTGCATCTGATAATTCTGATCCTCCCAAGCTAACTGCATCGGTTTGTTCTCCATTTGGAAAAATCACCTTCATTTTTTTTCCTCTTTCTCCAATTACATGAGCGGCAGTAAGAATATAACCATCGGATGAAACAATCACACCGCTACCGGCTCCATCCTCTGCTTCTATCGAGACAACCGAATGCTGCACTTCAAGAAATTGCTTCTGAATTTGAGATTGAATTTCTATCAGTTCATTAATTGATTCAGGCAAATCTTTCTCCCAGGGAAATGACACATTGTGATCCACCTGTGCATGAAGGGGCGAAAGGAATATTGGCACATGAATATTAGTGCCCGTCAAGATGGCGAGCGAAGCGGCAAGGATATTAGTTTTCACTGAGGGTTCTCGAAAATTTCTGCACGGTCTTGAGCAAGGGAGATTTTTTGCGAATAAATAATACGAATTCCCCATCTAAAATTTCCGCAGTATCAGAATAATCAACATAGTAGGGAAATAACCAAGCGGGTGGCTTGGGGGCGGCAGGTAAGCAAACAAGGTCGGGAAGATAGTTTTTGTTATTTGCTTTGGTTAATAATTTTAAGCTGGCAAATAGGTTGTCCCTTTGCAGAAGAGAAACTTTTGGGTTAATACCTTCTTCTTTGGCAAACTCTTGAACTTGTTTGGAAAATATATCCTTTGCCTCCTCGACTGCATAAATTTTGAATTCAGGGGATATGTCCCAGTGGTCTTCATTTACGCCAGTCCATCCATCCATTGCAAATTCCACCTGACCTTTGGTTGGTGCCTTTAAAAACCTTAAAAATGAAAGGGCTTCTGTAAGATTGTCCGAGGTTTGATTAGTCCAGCCGCTTAGGGGAACCGAGATCTGATTGGTTGTATTCTCTGTTCGCCCTTCTACCTGATCTTTGAAATATGCGACATGGCTTCGAAATAAATAATTTTTGCCGGGGTAGAAAAGTTTAAAATCGGTCACTTGAGGAACCAAAAACAAATCCCACTGTCTATCTTTTTCTTGGGTCAAAAGTTGGGGTGCCAAAAACTTTGCTTGGGTTAAATAGTGAATATTAATGATACATGATTTTTCCTTTTGGTAGGCACTCTTTGCTGCATCTAAAGGTCCCTTAGATTTGTCCCATGCTAAAATATTTAAAACGGGTAACTCTGGAATACGGGCCATTTTTTCCCACACCGCAAGCATGCTTACCAAAACAAAAATCGAAAGCAATGAGAGAGTGATGCCAGTATACTTGGGAGGTCGAAAAACTGGAGGCTTCTTTTCGAATTCAAATCTGCGGTACCTCATCTTTTCTATATAAAAAAAGAGGGGGGATTGGACAAAGAAAATCAGTTTTTCTGGAGAAAGAATCTCAGCAAGATATTACCCATTGCTCGATGGTGTAGAATATTTCTGGCTTTTTTAATTTGTATCCATTTTCGTTTGCGAAAAGAAGCTTCCGGCCAATCCTCAAACACTTTGGTGACGGTCATCGGAAATAAATAAATACATGACCTGTCTATTGGGCAAAATAGGGGACTTTGGGCTAAAGTCCCATCTATACCCGCTTCTTCGTAAGCTTCCAGAAGTGCGGTTCTTTGAGGGCCGATATTTTTGATCAAATTTCCCTTGGGAAAGCTCCAATTCTTCCGTCTTGTGGAAATAATAAGTACTTCGATCTTTCCGGAATCTTTAACCCGGAAAGGAATCACTCCCCATTTCGATTTGGGTTTAGCCTTCATGAAATCCACCACAGTTTCATGGTAGCTTTTTTGTTTAACGGGAGAATTTTGTAAAGATTGAAAATGGGCGGAAAGTATCCATCCCGCTTGATCCCAGAGATTACATCCCATAAGACTTATATTCTTCATGTCATTACTTATAGTCCAGGATCTAAAAAAATCATTTCGGTCTCCTTCCGGAAATTTAGACCCGGTTTTGTATGTACCTGAATTTTCACTGCAGCAATATGAGCAGGTTGCCTTAAGGGGTGCGAGTGGAAGTGGAAAGACGACTTTTCTTCATCTGCTTGCCGGAGTGCTTCCCGCAGATTCGGGTACAGTATCTGTGGATGGAACCTCTTTGCATTTACTGACTGAATCACAACGAGATCAATTACGGGTTGGAAAAATAGGATATGTTTTTCAATCGTTCAATTTATTGAATGGTTTTACTTGTTTGGAAAATATTACTTTGGCGATGAACCTGAATGGTTCAAGCGATGTGGATAGAGCCAAATCTCTCCTTAGTGATGTAGGGTTATGGGAACGAAAGAATCATTACCCGCACCAACTCTCAATTGGTCAGCAACAAAGGGTTGCCATTGCCCGAGCATTGGTCAATCAGCCAAAACTTGTTCTTGCGGATGAACCAACTGGCAACCTAGATCCTTTCAATACTGACCGTTCATTAATATTGCTCCGTAAACTTTGTCAGCAATGGGGTAGTTCGCTTATCTTGGTGAGTCATGATGATCGGGTAATGGAACAGTTTGAATCTCAGGTGGAATGGGAGAAATTAAACGAAGTTGCTACTAAGGGTGAGTTGTTGGACGGTGATAATTGATCGGATGATGATGAACACGATTTTTATTTCCTTAATACTTGGCTGGCGTGCCCTCACCCAGAATACACTGACCAGTTTAGTTGCTATCTTTACTATTTCTCTTTCCGGCGGTTTGTTTTTAGGTGCCTGGCAAACCAAGCAATCAGTAAACCGTTCATTTGCTCAATCTGCTGGGGGATTTGATGCGGTACTTGGGGCAAGAGGTTCCCAATTACAACTTGTTCTAAATGCTTTGTTTCATCTAGAAAATTCTCCCGGCAACCTCGAATGGGAACAGTATGAGACAATTCGTTCGCACCCCGGGGTTTCAGAAGCTTATCCTTTTGCTCTGGGTGATAATTACCTGGGGTATCGAATAGTGGGTACATCTCCGGAATTATTTACCCATCATCAGTGGAAGCCTGGGAGAAAATACCAGATCGAACCTCCGGGAAGAATATTTTCAGAAAGTGCAAAAGAAGCCCTGGTAGGTGCTCAAGTTGCATCAGAGATCGGATTAAGTCTGGGAGATCGCTTCCATCCATATCATGGGTTGGAGTACAATCCGGATACCAAACATGAGGATGTCTACTTAGTTGTAGGTATCCTTGAGCCAACAGGTACACCGGTTGATCAGGTAATATGGATTCCTCTCAAGGGTGTACAGATGATGGAGGGGCATGATCCTTCTGCGGCAACTGCGATAAGCGGAGTATTGTTAAACCTCAAGGGTTCTTCCGGG
>OMJS01000131.1 GCA_900299365.1 Opitutales bacterium | reverse complement strand
GAGTATTATTTTATCAGGCAGAGAGGAGAGGGCACTCCGAAGGCTGGAATACCGGAGGAATTCGTAAACCGGGCGATTGGGCATTTCCAAAAGGAGGGAGCACCGTTCCTGCAGGTTTTGAAAAATCCAAAGCATGAGATCTATGTGGACACTCATAATATTCTGCACCTGGGAGAACTGCTTGATTATTTTCCGGAGGTTCCCACATGGCGGGAATTTTATACACAGTACGACGGACATTCTCATGAAGAACTTGAAAAGAATCTGAAGGACATAGACAGCAGGCTGAGCGAAGAGGAATTGGATGATCAGGTATATGCTGAATGGTTCTACGATCAATTGGCCCACAATTATTTACCGGCCGCCAAGTGTGCTCACCTGATTGATCAATTGAAGCTAGATACGGATGACCCGAAGTCAGGAGATGTACTGGGTAGTGTGAAGCGCTACGAGGGATCGTTCACTGGATCGGATGTTCTGTATGTGGAGTTAACGGAACCGATCACAGCATCGTGGTTGCAGTGGGCATTAATCGAAGCAGGCGAACCAGCCAATATTCATAAGTTATAAAAACAGGAGGAACCAAGAAGATGAGCGAGACAGCAGTTGAAGAGGAGATACTCGTGGAGGTGAACAAGTTAAAGAGGTTGTGGGGGATTGAGGAACCCTTGCGTCTCAGCGGTGGGTTTTACCAGAACTATTGCAACCTTAGTGTGACCAATCGAAAGCTCAGGAAAAAGAAGAGGCAGACCTGGGCGGGCGTACTCACCCAGGAACTTGGGTACCTACCGGAAACAGAAACCGAATGGTTGGAAGCATTTAACCTGACCGGTGTCTTGCCTCCACCAAAGTTTAAGAAGCTACGAAACCGGTTATGGGATTATGATGATTGTATCGAACTACAAGATCTAAGTGATCCGGTAGGGGAGAGCCTGATGGGGGAACCTTTCGAATGCCCGACACCCTCGGCCATGGCTTATGACTTGTTCAAGGCACTACGGGTCTGGAATTGGTTTGACCGGAGCTATCTTAGCAGCTGGGAAGGCTTACAATATAACAATGATGGATTTCCCAAAAACCCTGGACGTAGTCTATTACTGGTTAGTAGACGGTTTGGATACGATTTATCTGACGAACTGAAGGCACGGTTTGGTATCATTCTTACCTTGCGTCCCGGTCGGGATGAAAACCGGCAGAAATAAAAGAGAGCTGTCCTATAAAGTCAGTAAAGATTTAAAACTATAATTTTTAAAAACAAAAATACTAGCCTATAACATGGTAATAAGAACTCCTAAACTAAAGTTTTGCCAGTCGCCATAATCATTGTTTCCGAAAGAGTATCGAAAAGAAATACTATCATAAAATCCAATGACTTTATGTAATTCAAAAGCATAACCTATATCTGCATTTTTATTGATGTAAACCGAAGGGTTTAAACAAACTGAATTAATCCAAAACTGGAATCCAGTATCAAATCCGAGTAATAAACTAAAATCATTGTGATCTATATCTGTAGAGGAAAACTTGCCAGCTGGATTGTATATTGTTTCATTGATTTGCAGGCGTGTGTACTTGAAACCAATACCTGCACCCAATGATAGGAGAAATTTAATTTGTTTCTTATCGAAAATTAATTTGTTGTAATCTAAGCCTAAACCTAAACCAATGCTGTACCAAGATTCCTCACCGATTAAAGTCCCGTTGATGCCATCTTTGATGAAATCAATCTTGGCATCATCTTTAGGGTATTCATAACCAATGCCCAGAAAAACTCCCCAATCAAAAGAAGGAGAAAGATTATTTACGATATCTAAAGAAAAACCGTGACGAAGAGAACTTTGTGGATTGGAAAAATTTTCTATAGAATCGACCGAGCTCTCAAAGGCGGGAGCAATAAACCCTCGACCATTGTCGTATTTTTGCACGCCATAGGAGTAGCTAAAATCAACATAATCTTTCCCTGAAATTGACATAATATCGTATCTTCCCCTCTTTTCCTCCCTGAATGACTGAAAAGAATCCCATAAATCATTACGATTAGCGAAAAGTACTGAGAACATAGAGATTATGCCCGTAGATTCATTATCTAAGATAGGTTCTGGTTGGGTTGGTGCCACGCCCATTTCTCTATCATTAAGCAAATACAGGAGGCCTTTGTCTGTATCTTTTACAGAATTACTTTTTTGTAGTTCTTCCTCTAATTCTTTTCCAAATGTAGAAACGACAAAATTGTGAGATACAAAAAAAAGAAGTGCAATATGATAGGTAATAAATCTCACTATGAAACTACATTCATTAAAATGAATATTTCTTACAATTAAAATTTGTTATCTATTTCAAAACTTAACCATTATACAAAACTTAAAAAAGATGTTTAATTGGGATGGACTTAGAGATTATATGGAAGCACAACGGTCATAACCTGAAGCAGTTATGAACTTAAAAGTCTAAAGCCTGCGAGCGGCGGTGGCGAAAGAGTTTTTGGTGTTTGATACTTTGGGTGGATGCACGTTTGCGCCAGAGCCGAAAGCTGGACGGCTTAAGAGATTTTCTCATATGGGCAATCACCTTGCTCTCGGTGAGGCCGGTAACTTTTCGGATTTCCTCAAAGGTGATTCGGTCGGCCCAGGCAGCCCAGATGATCCAATCAGGACTGTCCTTGGATGGTTCCGGCTTTTTTACCCGGGTAACGGGATTGCTGGATTGTTTGGGCTTCATATAAAGAAAACCTAGTTTGAATCTACATGGGAGCAAACTGCTCCAAATAGAATCATGGGTACTCTTATCTCAATGATCTTCGTCTTGGGCTTTTGGTGCATATTACTATGCTTATTTAATTGAGCTCATTAAATAATACCGATCAATCAGAAGCACTTCTT
>OMJS01000130.1 GCA_900299365.1 Opitutales bacterium | reverse complement strand
ATCGTAAAACCCACAGAAAGAAAAAGAAGTGCAAACCAAAGTTCTTTTGACCAATTCATAATATAAAAAAAATAATCTATTCAGGGTTTATATTCTCGGCAACTTTTCTAATGTTTTAAAAGATCAAACAGGTATTTAAATTAAAAAAACATTTTCTTTCATACCCCTAGGTTAAAAGTTTGCTTCCGATTCTTGGTTACTTTTACCTATGCATTTTTATGGACAATATCGATAAAGAAGTAATTACTATTTTTGAAGAAACTCATGCACTACTGAAAGGTCATTTCATTTTACGATCTGGTCTAAGAAGTGAGCACTTCTTCCAATGTGCCCAAGTCTGTCAATATTTAGATAAAGTGACTAGGCTGGCTGAACTATCAATAGCAAAGCTCAAAGATCAGTCTGTTGATTTGGTAATCGCCCCAGCAATGGGTGGGTTGGTCATTGGTCAGGAAGTCGCCAGGCAACTAGGAGCAAGGTTTATCTTTCTAGAAAAAGTAGATGACCGGTTGGCTTTACGAAGGAATTTTTTGATTCATCCTAAGGACAAGGTTTTACTTGTTGAAGATGTTGTAACCAAAGGGGGCAGGGTAAAAGAAGCGGTTAAAATAATAAGTGATTTTCCTTGTACTTTTTTAGGTATCCTAAGTTTGGTTGATCGTAGTTCAGCACCTTTGGACTTTGATGTTCCTTTTATATCATTACTTAAGATGAATTACCCCACATATCATGTCGATCAACTACCAGATCATCTACAAGGAATTCCTGCAACTAAACCTGGAAGTTAAAAAGGATGTCTTAACAATTTACTCAGGGAACACGATAGGCAAGAAACCTATATTTACCACGATACCATACATAAAAACGATTGATTCCTGAATATAGGTTCTCAGATACATCATCCGTTTTCAAAATTTGGGCACCATTTATTTCCACTAGCACCACACCTTTTTTAAAGGTTTCAATTTCCCCAGTTGAACCAGTAACTAAAACTCCTCGAACTGTGTCAGGAATCTGATAGATTTTCCGATTTTGAGAGGTAAGGGGTGCAAGTTCGATACCTGGAATTGGCGTAAGTTCCTCTGACATAGATCCAAGAATCACATAGAGGGTGATGTAGTTGCCGTCCCGAAAAACTTCTACAGGAATTTTAGAACCAGGCACAGTTTGAGAAATCGCAACCCTTGCTTGATTGACAGATTGCACGAGTTTCTCTCCCACCTTGATAATTTTGTCATCGGGTAAGAAACCTGCTTTGTCAGCAGCACTTCCGTTCACGACACTTCCTACTACAGGTCCATTATCATTAACATCTGTTTGTAGTGAAACTCCGAGAAACCCCCTACGGATCTTTCCTTCTTCCATGTAGTCGGTTAAAGCACGACGAACCATATTAACTGGAATTGCCAAACCAATTCCAATATTTGCTCCGGTTTGAGAAATGATAGCCGTGTTAATTCCAATCAATCTCCCCTTAGCATCCAATAGGGCACCTCCAGAATTTCCTCGGTTAATAGACGCATCTGTCTGGATGAAGTTTTCATAAGCACCTTCCTTTCTCAGTATTCCAAGTTCAGATTTTCTGGTGGCAGAAACAATGCCCATTGTTACAGTCATTCCTATCCCAAGCGGGTTTCCCACAGCAAAGACTACATCACCGACTCTCAGTAGGTCACTATTTGCTAGGGTGGCAAAGGGTAACTCATCATCAGATTCTATTTTTAAAACCGCGATATCAGTAGTGTGATCAAACCCAATAATTTCTGCAGGGTATTTTTTTTGCTCACTCATTTGTACAATTACTTCTTCCATTAATTCTCCTGTTCTAGGGTCTGTAATAACATGAGCATTTGTGACAACATGACCTTGCGGAGAAACAATGACTCCCGAACCAATGCCAGCGGGAACTTTTTCTTCTTCTATCCTAGCCTGTCCTTGTCTGGGAAGTCCGTAGTACCTACGAAGCAGATCTTCTATTGGGTTATTACTACCTGGGTAGAGCCTTCTGACTACCTGTTGAGTGGTTACAGCTACAACCGCTGGAGTACTGTAATCTAGTATTTGAGAGTAGCTTTGAACTGGAGCTTTCGAAGATCGATCTAAATCTGAATCGTCTACTTTTAAGGTGTATCCTTTGGGCTGCCCGAAGGTGGATAAAATAAAAGTTAAATGCAGTAGATGAAATAATATTTTGGGGTATTTAAACATCGTTTTCAATCTAGGGAAGCGATTCTATCGCCAGAATTTGTCTGGAGCAAATTTACAAGAGCACTTGAGGTGTATTAAAAACCTTTGACCTCAAATAGACTCGATATGCTGCTATCTGTATGTGTCCGCTGAATGGCTTCGCCAAGAAGAGGAGCCACGCTTAGCTGAGTAATTGGCAAATTATCGACATTTATATTTACAGAGTTAGTTGTTATTAGTTCATCTAAAAAGCCTTGCTCGAGTCGCTCTCTCCCTGTCTCATTGAGAACACAATGACTTATTACAGCAGATACTCGACTAGCCCCTCTGTCTTTTAGTAGTTTTGCTGCTGCGGTCAAAGTACCAGCAGTTTCAGTCATATCATCGACAATTAATACTTCTCTTCCCTCAACCTCTCCAACAAGGTTAGTCGCTTCAACTGTGCTTGCTCCTGTTCTACGCTTTGCAACAAAACCGAGTGGGCAGCCAAGCACCTCGGCATAAGCACTCGCCATTTTCATGCCTCCAACATCAGGAGTGAAAATTGTCATGTTTTTCGTATTTCTATTTCGCAGGTAATCAAAAAACACTGGGGATGCGTATAAATGATCAACTGGGATATCAAAAAAGCCCTGAATTTGCTGAGCGTGAAGATCCATGGTTAGTACTCGGTTTGCACCAGCTGCCACCAATAAATTCGCAATCAATTTAGAAGTAATGGGAACTCTTGGTTGATCCTTCCTATCTTGCCTCGCATAACCAAAAAAGGGAATTACAACAGAAATACGAGCAGCAGAAGCTCGCCTAGCCGCATCTACCATTATTAAGAGCTCCATGATGTTATGGTTCGCAGGCGAATTAGTGGATTGTAAAAGAAACACATCCATTCCTCGAATATTCTCGTTATAGCGCACGAAGCTCTCGCTATCGGGAAATGAGGTCACCAGTGCATCCCCAATTTCCAAATTTAAGTAGCTACATATCTCATTGGCCAATGGAAGGTTCGAATTTCCACTAAAAATTTTTAGGTTCGTTCCGTTTTGCATGCTTTGGTTTAATCTTTGGGTTTTTCTTCGGCAAACCTATTGAAAAGATCGGGTAATTTTCTTTGCAAAATAGCGATCCTTTGTGCGAGCTGAAATGGCAAAGCAGGATTTCCTTTTAAAAAGGCACCAGGTGTAACGTCTTTGGTAATACCAGATTGCCCAGCAATCTTAGCTCCTTCTCCCACCTTAAGGTGACCAGCAAAACCTGCTTGTCCACCAACTACAACATTGTCTTCCATGGTTACACTTCCGCTAATCCCAACTTGTGCTACGATCAAACAGTTTTGCCCAATTTTCACATTATGCCCTATTTGAACTAGATTATCAAGCTTGCTGCCTTCTCCAATTTTCGTCTGTTCAAAGCGTGCCCGGTCAATACATGTATTTGCACCAATCTCAACACCGTCTTCAATTACAACGGTGCCTAAATGAGGAATTTTCTGATGAGTTCCTGCATTTTGATCAAACCCATATCCCTCAGACCCAATAACCACTCCAGCGTTAAGAATTACACCTTTACCGATCTCGCAACGGGATAAAAGTTTTACACCAGCATGCAAAATACAGTCTTCTCCAAGTATTGCCCTATCTCCAATATGACAGTGAGTACTTATTTTACAATTTTTCCCTATTTTAGCTTTCTTCCCCACATAGCTAAAAGCTCCTAGTGAGACACTTTCATCTATTTCCGCAGACATTTCTACAAAAGCGGTGGAATGGATTCCAGGTTTTACTTTAGGGTACAATTTAGACTCCAAAAGTTTACATATTTGTGCAAGACCGAGAGAAGGATTTTCCAGTTTTATGAATAACTGACCTTCCGATGGTTCATCTGCGTGGTCTTTGGGAAGAAGCACCACACTTGCCTTACAATTTTTGACTTGAGATTTGTACCTTGCATTACCAAGAAAAGAAATATCTCCAACAAGTGCGTCGCGGAGATTAGCAATTCCCTTTATCTCCTTTGTCCCGCATGAACCTAATGCCTCTGCATCAGGAAAAAGCTTTAAGATATCCGAGACTTTAATGCTAAGATTCACCAATTTTTCTTAGCAATTGAGTAGAATATTTAATTTACTCTTGATTCGCGTTTAGTGTGACAATTACTTCCTCCGTATAGTCCGTATTGTCAGAGGAGTAGAAGACACCGAGTTGGGTTTCCGAGGAATTGAGTACTAAATCCAAGCCTTTTGCCTCAGAAACTTTTTTTATTGCTCCGCGAATATCCTCTAAATGTTCAACAAGTAAATTTCTTTGTCTTTGAGCGATGGTAGCTTTTGCTCGCTTATCATATGCAACCATATCATCTTGTTTCTCCTTCGCTACCTTAACTTTTTCTTGGTACTTATCTTTAAGAACGCTGGTGTCGATGTTTGGGTTTTTTAACTTCTCTTCCATCTCCTTCAATTCATTTACGATCTTTTCCATTTCATCACGAAAGATCTCCAATTCTTCCATCGCTACCTGTTTGGACTTATCCAATCTTTCTCTGGCATCTTTGACTTTTTGATATCCATCAAAAACTTTTTGCACATCAACCACCCCAATCTTTTGAGCAAGGAGACTTTGTGCCACAGCAAAAAAAGCGATAAATAGAAAGTAGTGAAGAGATTTCATAAACTTTAAATTATGAAGAGTAGGCTAGGGGTATGGCAACAATACTTTAAAATCTTGTGCCGCCAGAGAAGTGAAATTGGGCGGAACTTCCTGAATCGCTGGGGTCAGCCAGAGGGAAACCAAGGTCCAGTCGTAAAGGCATCCCCATCACCATTATACGAATACCCAAGCCCCAATTGTCGTGCCAACCCTCATCGCCGTCACCAGGAGAAAGTTTAAAATCTCCCCTGCGTAAAAAACCTCCATCATAGAAAAGGGCAAACCGAAGTGGGTCAGCAATTTTAAAAGTGTACTCTAAGCTGGCATAAGAAAATGAATTTCCACCGACTGGTTCATTACCCAATAAATCATTTGGTCCCGCATCTCGGTAATCCCAACCCCTTAGGTTATAGGGACCGCCCAAGAAAAACTTTTCAAAGAATGGCACATTCGCATCTTCTCCATCAAATTTCCCAAGCGTACCAGTACGACCAGATATCGATAAAACCTGCTCCATTGCCTCAAAAGTTTTGAAAAATCTTGCTCCCTGTAATTCAATACGCCCATAATCCGCATCACCCCCAAAAATACCTCCTGCGAATTCCTTGCGAATTGAAACAATGCTCCCCTCCGTTGGGAACAAAAGTTGATCTCTTGTATCACGACTGAGGGTCAATCCGATTTTGGAAATGGTCCGTTGGATGTCATTGGAGATCGGATTGTAGGCAGGATCATTCCTAATCCAGCCGGTTTTTACTGTATTTTCAATATCCTCAATTAAAACATCTTCGAAACTGTAGAACAATCTTCCCTCCACCAGTTCAAACAACCTCTTTCTGAAATAAATTTCAAATCCTGTCCTTAATTCATCGTAGTACGAACTTTGATAATCAGATTTTTCTCGAAATATTTCAAATCCTGCAGCTACTCTTCTATTTAAAAACCAAGGTTCCTCCAAAGCCAACCGTGCCTCATTACTCCGAGAACCTAGCTTGAGTCTGAGACGAAATTTTTGCCCATCTCCTTGCAATCGGTGAGGAGCTCTCCACTTCATAATATCAAAATTTCCCTGACGAAATTCGGCATACATCATAGCTTTCTCAAGAGTACTAAACCCAACTCCAAAAGAAAAATGCCCCGTTCTTCCCTCGTCGACATCAACTACCATATTTCGTCTGGAATTCTTTAACTCAGGATCACCTGAGGATATTGGTTCGTCACTTATATCAACTCTTTCAAACAACTTTGTATTTTTCAACCTAACCTCACTAGTCTCCATTCTGGTAAGGTCAAAAGTTTCACCTGGAGCTAATGCTAGCTCCCTGATGAGAACAATTGTTTTTGTTTTTTCATTACCACGAACTTCTATACTATTAACGGAAAATTTATTATTTTCATTTACCTCAAAATCTAGGTCGATCTGATCATTCTCCAGATTTGATTTCCGGGTAACGCGTACCTGGGCATCCAAATATCCTTCATTTCCATATAACCTCTTAATTCGGCTTCTTTCTTTGGAAAGTAATAATGGCGAATAGGGTTCTCCCTGTTTGATGAAGGTTTCCTTCAATAAAGTATCACGGTCTAAAACTGCTTGACCAAAAATTGTTTGCTTCCCGAAATAAGATCTCGATCCCTCATCTATCTTTATGGAAAGGTCGATTCTCTTTTCTCCAATTTGGGAAATGGAAATGTTACCGTGATCAATTTTAACATCTAAAAACCCCTTGTTTCGGTAACTTTGGGAAATTTGATCAAGATCATCCTCAAGCACTCGAGGACGATATTTGGACCTGACCGACCAAAATCTCCAAAATCTCCAAGGTGCAGTTTCCATAACTTCCAAAAGTTCCTCATCACTCAAAAGTTCGTTTCCTGAAAAAATAATCTTACGAATTTTTCTCGCATCATTCTCCTCTAAATCAAATTGAAGAATTATTTTGGCAGGATCCGCCTCAGAGGGAATGATTTGATAATCTACATTTGAATTCCAAAACCCTTTCTCCAGATATAATTCAGATAATAAGTTTTGGTCAGATTTGACTTCTGATTCATCGTACAATTCACCAACTTGCGATGAGATTGTTTTTAAAAGCTTTTTGTCGCTCAGCTCATCATTTCCAGAAAATGTTATTTTTTCAATTCTTGGTTTGGTCACCACTTTAAAGATAAGAGCCAAGCCATCGTTGTTAGATTTTTCTGAATCAATAAAAACTTTCACATCTTTTATTGATCCAGTTTCGATCAAGTTATGTATTGATTTATCAATTGAAGATGTTCTATAGATTCCTCTCTCCTCCACCTGTAAATTTTGTTTGATGTAGGATGTTCCCACTGTTGGAGGCCCAGAAATTTCTACTTCAATGGAAGAAATAACTTTCCCCTCGTACGAATTTTGTGCGTTGATCTGAAGTAACCCAACAAACAAAGTGGAAAGCAAAATGATAAAGTTTAATTTCATTATCTAATTCAGTCGATGGTCTTGTTCCATGCTTTCGAAACGAGTAAATTTTCGCCTAAAGGCAAGATTGATTTTACCTGTTGGACCGTTTCTTTGCTTAGCCAAGATCAAGACAATAGGTTCGAAATCTTCTTCTGGTATTTCTCCTTCTCCATCATAGTCCATTTCCCTTACATCTTCCCCTTTTCTGTGTTTACCCAAAAGCATAACAACATCTGCATCCTGTTCGATAGCACCTGACTCGCGAAGGTCAGATAATCGAGGGTCACGACGCTCCTTTTCAGAATCCCGATTAAGCTGACTAAGGACCAAAACCGGCACATCTAATTCTTTCGCCATTGCTTTGAGTCCGCGGGAAATTTCAGAGATTTGGTTTTCTCGAGATATCACTCGAGATTCCGTTGAAATTAATTGTAAATAGTCCACCACCACAAAATCTAATTTATTGCGCATTTTTAATCTTCGGGCTTTTGCCCGAATCTGATTAATACTCAGACCACTGGTATCATCAACCCAAAGGGATGCTTGCTGGAATTCCTTACTTGTCTGATGCAATTTTTCCGCCTGTCCCCGAGGCACAAAACCTTTCCTGAGATCATTCAGGTTAACCCTAGCCCGACCACAAATTAATCTCATCGCCAAAGAAGTAGCACTCATCTCAAGACTAAAAACAAGAGCATGTTTAGGAGAATCAACATACTTGGAGGAAAATGCAATATTTTCGACGATATTCATTGCCAGACTGGTTTTGCCAACCGAAGGACGTGCTGCAAGAACAATCATTTCCCCTGGTTTAAATCCATTGGTCAATCCGTCTAAGTCTGTGTAACCCGTAAGAACGCCATCTGTTTCTTCACGTGAAAGCATTCTTTGAATCTGCTCCATCGCATGCTGGATCGGTTCCTTAAATGGAATCGATGCACGCATATTTTGGTCATCTCCCAAGGAACAGACTTTTTGCTCAAAATTAGCTAAAAAGTCCTCTACATTGCTGGGTTGCTGATTGGCTCCGTCAATCATCTCGAAAGCCATGTATATGCACTTTCGAAGGAGTGATTTCTGTTTTACGATATCTAACCAAAAAGAAGCATGTGCAGTGGTATCAATTCGGCTAACGAGACTTGTAAGTCCTTCCTGACCACCAGCTTGGTCCAGATTTCCGTTAGCCTTGAGCTTTTCAGCAAGTACGATTTCATCCGGCTCGATCGTCTCATTGTACAAATCGAGTAATGCATCATAAATAAGCTGATGTTTTGTAAAATAAAAATCCTCCGGGCGAAGGCCTTTTTCAATGCAATTACTGATAACCTCACCAGATGCATCCACGACACATGCAGCTAGTATACCTTGCTCGGCATCCTGGTTACTTGGTAAAGCTTGTCCCTCAATTTTTTCAACAGAGGGCGGAGTAGTAAGAGATTCTGTGCGATGCCCGGGAGCATCCTTGTGTTTTTTCGACAGAGACGAAACGGTAGACATTGAGAGAGCTTCCTTTCCGCCCCGGCAACCAATTATTCTTCTTCTATAGGATTTTCTGAAACAACTTCCACATTTAACTCGGCGAAAACATCCTTGCAAAGATTTAGGGTAATTTTGTTCTGTCCTAGATTTTTTATCGGTGAAAAATTAGTGAAGTGTTTTTTGTCTAATGTGAATCCCTTTTCGCCGACTTTTTCAATGATTTGTTGGACGGTCACCGAGCCAAATAATTTTCCTCCTGTTCCAGTTTTGACAGCTATTGCGACAGATAATTCACCAATTTTTACGGCAATATCTTGAGCATTCTGTAATTCATCAGCTTCACGTGCAGCACGGGCAATTTTAAGAGAATCAAGCCGTTTCTTGTTCGCTTGATTCAAGGGAACCGCCTTTTTTCTAGGAAGAAGAAAGTTGCGTGCGTAACCGGGTTTTACATGGACGACATCCCCTTCGGATCCGAGGTTGTCGACTTTTTCAAGAAGTAAAATTTCAGAGTGTGCCATAATTGATTGTTTTGTGGAGTGTTAAAAGGGTACATCTTCATCAAGATCAGGGGAACTTGAAGTGGGCTCTTGCCTAGTTGAGTTTTGAGATTCTGAAGACGATGTAGTGATTGCATTTGCTGGAGAATCCTTGTTCGATGAACCTGAATCAACAAATTCAAAATTGTCAAGTACCACGCGAATAGCACTACGCTTTTCGCCATCCTTTGATTCCCACTGATCTAACTTGAGGCGGCCTTCTACAAAAATAGGTCTTCCCTTAGAAAAAAATCTCCCAACTGCTTCAGCTCGTGGACCAAAACATTCAACATCAACAAAAGTAACTTCTTCCTTTTTGTTACCTTCAGAATCCTTGTAATTTCTGTTCAGAGCTAAACCAAAATTACAAACCGGTCTGCCAGAAGACATCATTCTGACTTCAGGGTCACGGGTTAGGTTGCCGATGAGTAAAACTTTATTTAAAGAGGCCATTTGGTTGAGTAATAATCAATTACTGCACTCGATCAAAATACGATCAACCTTTTTTTCCAGTCGTAATTTTTCCTTAATCTTTTGGGGGGTTTCTGAAGAACCTGATATATCAAATTGAAGGAATGTACCTCTAGTAAAATTTTTCTTTGTAGGATAGGCAAAATCATGTTGTCCAAGTTCCTGTATCTTAAGAACTTCCCCATCAGATTGGGCGATCGCTTCAGTAAGTTTAGGAATCATTTCACTTGTCGAGCCCTCGTTTCCACGAGGATCAATTACGATTGTAGCGGAGTAGTTTCTAGTTTTCATATGTTAGTGTGATGGTGCAGGAATCGGGTAACGATTGATGTAATTGCAAGCATTAGAAAATCCCTGAAAAATTAAAAGATGCAAAGTGTGATATAATTTAGGAAATAAATCATCGAAAGATTTTTCTTCCTGCTTGGTTAGTTTAGACAAAACAAAATCTGAAAGAGAGCAACTTATCTCATCTTGTCCCCTGATCCCCAAACGAATTCTTCGCGGAGAGAAACCTATCTCTTCAATCACATGCTTAACTCCGTTGTGGCCGCCAGCAGATTTACCTTGAGAAAATTTCACTCTACCCAACGGTAAATTCATTTCGTCTTGCACCAAAACGAGGCTATTTTCTGGATTTGAATTCATACAGAAAAATTTGGTCAAACCTTTTCCATTAAGATTCATGAACGAGAGAGACTTGAGGAGCAAGATATCATTGGTTTCCCATTTAAAAGAGGAAACCATAAATTCCTTATGTTTTTGAAATGTAGAGTTGTGAGCATGAGCTAGCTTATCAACAAACCAATGACCCAAGTTATGCCTAGTGCCTAAATACTTATTGCCAGGATTTCCTAATCCGAGGATGATTAGTTTCACTAATGCTTGTATAGCAATTAGTTATTCTCCTGCTCACCATCCGAAATTGATGCAGAATCTTCAGAGTCAACAGAATCTTCAGCCTCTTCGGTTTCTTCAGTACCATCCTCTTCCGCACCAGCACGACCACTGGCACTACCAACACAGGTAACAACATTGGCTTCAGGATCACCCACAAATTCAATATCTTCAATTTGGGTAATGTCCTTTAATTGAAGACTTCCACCAAGCTCAAGCGAACTAATATCCAGTTCCAAACTTTTAGGAAGAATGCTGGGTCTGCAACGTACTAAAATTTCGCTAGTATGAAGTTCGAGAATACCGCCCATATTTTTGACACCTGGAGATTCACCAATCAATTCCAAAGGAACTTTAGTTTCTAGAGTTTGTCCGCGGGTAACTTGAACAAAATCGATATGAAGAATTGAGTCCTTCACTGAATCCCTCTGAATATCTTTGAGGAGGGCAAGTTCTTTTGCTCCATTATCTTCTTCAAGTTCGATCAATGATAATGATCCACCAGATGAACGCATCAAAGTGCGGAATTGGCTATCCTCAATAGTATAGTGCTTTAGTACATCCTTGCCGTAGAAGACCGCAGGAATACGGCCTTGGGCACGTAGCTTTTTAGATTCACCACTTCCGTGGTTTTCCCGAGCGTGGACAAGCAGTGAAGAATCGGTTATATCAGACATGATAGAAATGGGGTTTTAAAATCAAGCTACCCAAAATGAATTAATTGCGGATATCTTGCAAGCAAGTTGTTTAATCTTTGTGATTTGAAATATTTATTTCCATTAATGATGAGTTAAGAATTAAATGCAAAGTTTTATATCGAATGGTTACTTTCAAGTTTTGCTTAAAATGCCTTCAGAAAATAAATTTTATAATATTTATTTATTTTTTGATTTTATTTCAGTGTAATGTGCCTTCATTAACTTCTATCGCATGTAATTTTAAACAGTCGGTAATTTGATGAAAATCACATTGAAATACTGCAAAGGCATTAATCTGTAATCCGAGCAATACCGCTTGCTAGTTGGGTAATTTACTAATTATGGTACTTTTTAAATAAGGGAAAAAACGAATTAATCAAAAGATTAAATTTCTT
>OMJS01000129.1 GCA_900299365.1 Opitutales bacterium | reverse complement strand
TGGTCAAATCCTCAGCAAATTTCTTGGAATCTACAAATTGTAATTATGGGCACTATGGTTTGTTTTAGCTGCGGACTGGTGGGTACATTTGTGGTTATCCGGAGGATGGCTCTTTTAGGTGATGCGATCAGTCATGGAATTTTACCAGGTATCGTTCTTGCATACTTACTGACCGACAGCCTAGATCTGGGACCCATGTGGATTGGTGCATGCCTAGCTGGTCTGTGTTGTAGTTTTTTGATTGAATGGTTAAGAACTAAAACCCCGCTTCGGGAAGATGCGGCGATGGGGCTGGCTTTCACCTCATTTTTTGCCCTTGGGATCGTTCTCTTAAGTATCCGGGTCAATCATGTTCATTTAGATCTTGCCTGCGTTCTCTATGGTGAGATTGGTTTAGTCCCTTTGCAAAATGAGCTCAACATTGCTGGGATACTTCTTGGTAATCAAGCAATTTGGGCCATGGGTATTGTTTGTATTTGTACCATTATGGTGGGTTTTGTTTTCTATCGCTTCCTCTTGGTCAGTAGCTTTGACTTCAGTTTGGCCAAGTCTCTAGGTATACCCTTGCGGGTTGTTCAATACGGTCTGATGTTGATGCTATGCCTAGTGTTGACAGCATCCTTTGAATCAGTGGGGGTAATTTTGGTATTGGCGATGATGATCCTCCCCCCAATAAGCTCCTCATTTCTTTTCACCCGTTTGCCAGCCATGCTCCTGAGCTGCCTACCATTCTCCCTAGTCTATTCATTAGGAGGAATACATTTGGCCCATTGGATGAACTTCCCCATTTCTGCATCGATGACTTTGGTTGGGGGGATTATCTTTATCCCTTGCTGCCTCTTTGGTCCCAATGGGGGGATCTTTCGAAAGTTGGCTATTTCCAGAAGGTTCAACAAGCTTTTCGAAAGTTCCTAAAAACACAAAAGCCCTCTAAAAGAGGGCTTCTGTGACAATTCAAAATGTGGAGTTCTACTTTTTGGCTAGAACAATCTTGGATGCTTTTTTGCTTGAGCAATTACAACCGTCAATGGATACACGATCTCCGGCTGAAAGCTTGGTTGGGCAGTCAAATCCGTCCATGGCAGTTTTGCTAGATACCTTGACCTGCTTTTCGCGTTTTCCTTGCTTTACGGTAAGGGTTTTAGAATCAGCATCAAAACTAACTACTTTCCCTTTGATGGTTTTAGATGGACATCCCGCGAATAGAGAAGCGGACAGAAACAAAGAACATGCTAGGGACAATAATAATTTCATAATACAATTGGTAGTTAAGGGTTGAGGAACATGTTATCCATATCTACCAATCTACTATTTCAAAATAGACAAGAAAGAAGTATTCAAATTCCTACACTTTTTTTATGAGAACATTTTGTATACGGCTGGTTTTTTTAGTTATTGGAGCGATCTTTCTTTTTAGTTCATCCATTTATGCCCACCCTATTCCCGACCTCCCTATTTTTGGCCTATTTGACCAAAATGGCACTAGCCAAGTGCAAGTGGAAATTGATCCACGAGCCTTTGCTGATGATCCTGAAGCTGAACCATTTCTAACAATACCCGTTTTGGATGAACTGAATACATCCTCACGACAAAATTTATTAAAACAAGGTCTTGAACTACTTGAAAGCTCCCTTCAAATCAGAATGAATGATCAAGAGTGGTACCTTCCTAGTTTTGCTTACGAATTTGCTGAAACAATCAATAAAGATGAAAACAACGATACCATTATTAAGATCCGTGCTTTCACAACAGTGGAGAGGGAAAATAATACCACTTATCAGATTCGGGCAATGGAAACAGCCCCCCTTGATTTAATTTTCACCAATCAAATTAATGGGGTTCCCCACCGCAGAGTAAATGTTCTGTTTCCGGGCGAAGAAAGCTTCGCCCTCCGCTTACCCACCTTGGCAAATCAGCGTGATGTCCCAAATTCTGAATCCCATCATTCGCTAAGCACCCTACTTTCTTTTGCCAGACAGGGCTTTATCCATGTTTTACCCCTCGGGTTAGACCACATTCTTTTCGTGCTGGGCATTTTTCTTCTTTCTCGAAAATGGAAACCTCTCTTGCTTCAAGTAACTACCTTTACGCTTGCGCATACGATTACTTTAGGCATGGCAACGGTCGGTTGGGTGTCAGTGCCATCTTCTATTGTTGAGCCTGTCATTGCTGGAAGTATCGCAGTTGTTGCCTTAGAAAATATTTTCTTTCCGAAGTATCATTCCCGAAGACTGGTGATCATTTTTGTTTTTGGTTTGATTCATGGGTTGGGGTTCGCGGGTGCTTTATCGGAACTCAGCCTCGACCCTACCGTTTTAATTACCTCATTAATCGGATTTAATCTCGGGGTAGAAGGAGGCCAACTCGCGGTTGTCTTACTATCCTGGGTTGGGGTTTTTCCCTTTCGGGATGAAAAGGCCTATCGCAAAAGAATCGTAATTCCACTATCCTTGGGTATTGCCGGACTTGGCATCTTCTGGACCATCGAAAGGATTTTGGGGTAATTTACTCCTCAGCCTCCAAAATTTAATTTTGTATTTTTGAGTTTTTCTCCGTGCTTTTTAAAATTTTTGGAAGTAGGAATTAATTAACCTAATACAATCATGATGACTCGCTTATCTCTAAATCTTTGCGTTTCTGTGTTTCTTGCACCAAGCCTACTCTTGGCCAGTGGTTTTCGACTTTCTCAAAATGATTTAAAAAAGGAAGTTTCAATAGTTAATGAAATTTTACGGAAGGAACATCAAACAAGAAATATTACGCCTCCCCAAAAACTTCCCAGCAGTTTGCTGGTACGCAGGGTCTATTTGGCCTCCGCTGGTAGGATTCCCAGTTTTCCGGAAATCGATTCTATTCAGCCCTTCAATCAACCAACTTTGAAGAAAGATCTGATCGATGAATTGCTTCTGTCCAAGGCTTATGAAAGCCAGATGTTCAACTGGTGGGCTGATCATTTACGGGCAAAGTCCTTTGTCATGGGTCAAGCCAATCAGATAGGTGTGGGGTTTTTGTATGTCGACTGGTTGAAGTCCCAAGTTTCCCAAAATGTACCTTTTGATGATTTGGCTCGTAGTTTAATTGCTGCTGATGGCTATCCCTGGGAAAACGGGGCCGTTGGATATTATCTCCGGGACGACGGTATGCCCTTGGAAAATATGTCTAATACCGCAGAATTATTTTTGGGAACCCAATTGGTTTGCGCTCAGTGCCACAACCATCCTTTCGACAAATGGACGCAAATGGAATACTACCAAATGGCAGCCCACACATACGGCGTTGTTACTCGGATGCAAGGAGGCATTTCTTCCAGTCTCAGCAAATTGGCTAAAGTAAAGTCTCAGGAAATGAATAGTATGCAAATGTCTTCCATGATGGCCAAAGGAGACACGAAGGAGAAGCGTGCCTTCCGCCAATCCGTTCAGGATATGCTACTGCCGCTACAATTCGGTGCTAGGCACAATGATCGAAAGTTAAAACTTCCGCATGACTATAAGTACGACGATGCAAAGCCCAAGCAGGTAGTTGGGCCGGGTAAGATTTTTCCATTAAGTGCCAACCAAGAAGAAGAGATCGACCTTGTTCAACAATATGCCCAGTGGATGACATCCCCAGAAAACCCGAGGTTTACTCGGGTAATCGTAAATCGTATGTGGAAAAAGATTTTTGGAGTCGGATTGGTCGAATCGACAAACGATTGGAAAGATGATACTGTTGCATCCATTCCACCCTTACTTGACTATCTTTCTGATTTGATGGTTCGCTTAGACTATGACTTGCGGGAATTTCAACGAGTGTTGATGAATTTGGAAATTTTTGAACGGGAAGCATATGACAAGGAAATTGAGCCTGGAAAACCTTATTATTTTCCAGCCCCAGCCCTCACCCGCATGTCTGCAGAACAACTTTGGGACTCCATTCTTTCCATCTTCGTGCCAGATCTCGATAACCGGACAGTACAATACGAAAATGACTTTCTTAACCGTAAAAAGAAAAAGTTCGATGAATACCTGACCAAAGTTCAGAATTTGAGTACGGAAGAATTGTTAGATCTGGTTTTTGAAGGGCAGAAAATTACCCTATCCCTACAGGAAGAGATCAATGAATTAAGTGCTAAAATTAAGGCAGCTTCGCGTGAAGACAACCGTCAGGGACTAGGCGAACTAAAGGCCAGACTTAACAAAAAGCGAGAGAAACAAAGAACCGCAATCGCTCAGTTAATCATGGGGGAAGAATTCAATGTCACTCCCATGTACAAAAACTATGCCGCCAAGCCCAAAAGGCCCCTCACCCATGAGGAAAAAATCTTTCCCCATCACTTGCGACGGGCATCAGAACATATTTCTCCTACAGGAGCCGACCATTTTCTCAGAGAATTTGGGCAGTCCGATCGTAACTTGATTGATAATGGTCGCCGGGAAGCATCTGTTCCCCAAGCCCTAAATCTATTAAACAATAATATGCGTAATCGCTTGTCGGACAAAAATTCTATCTTGGGTAAAAAAGTCATGACCTTGACTACGGTTAAAGAAAAGATTCAGGCTATTTATTTGGGGACCCTCCAGCGTTCTCCTACTGATGAAGAATTAGCCCTGTGCAACCAAACTTTCGAATTTCCCGATCCCACAGTTCTGCAAAAACCAAACTTACAAAATGACGCCAAGAAAGATGCGAAAATGCTTAAGGATTGGGAGAACAGAAAACAACACTATTACAATCGAGTGCACGACGAATTGCGACACTTAGCCTGGGCTCTTCTAAACACTCGGGAATTCTCCTTTATCCAATAAGCACGCCATGAAAAGTCACTTCTCTTCACATTCAGAACTTAATAGACGAGCGTACCTAAGTATGGCTGCCAAGGGTTTCCTTGGAGTAAGTATTCTCCCCTGGGCATCTTCCCTAGAACTAGAGGCAGCTGGTCTTGGCCTTAACCGTCCAGTAAATTATGCCCCGAAAGCGAAAAATGTAATCTATCTGTACATGTCCGGGGGAATGAGCCATCTCGATACCTTTGATCCGAAAACCACCGATGTCAGGGGCCGGATGGAATCGATATCGACGAATACAGATGGCATGATGCTCGCACAGACACTGCCGCTTGTCGCTAACCATAGTGAAAAGATTGCTGTGATCAGAGGGCTTACTTCAACCAAGGGTGCCCACGAACAAGGCAATTATTTCATGCATACCAGTTACGACAAACGAGGAACCATTGTCCATCCCAGCATGGGCTCCTGGCTTACTCGATTGGACGGTCGCTTTAATCCAACCTTGCCTGGTGCTGTAGTTGTGGGAACAGGCAATCAACACCCTCTGGCCGGTTTTCTTTCCTCGTCCCATCAACCGCTGAAAATAGGTAGGCCGGACAAAGGACTGATGAATTGCGAGCACCGGGGACTTAACGAATTGAAATTTAACCGAAATTTGGAATTATCCAAAAAGTTGGATCGTTCCTTTGTGAAAAAGTACGATTTAGCAAAAGTTAGATCCTATGCGGATATGTACGAGGACGCGGTTCGCTTGATGAGGAGTAAGGACTTGGACGCCTTTGATATTAGTAAAGAGCCCAAAGAGATCCGAGAAGAATACGGGAAAGACAATTTTGGACAAGGTGTGTTGCTTGCACGCAGATTGGTGGAAAAGCAGGTGCGCTTCGTTGAAGTTCAATTGGGTGGCTGGGATACTCACCAAAGTAACTACGACCGCGTCTCAGAGCGCTGCGATATTCTGGATCAAGCTCTCTCCGCTCTGCTCAATGATCTCCACAATCGGGGCATGCTTGAGGAAACATTGGTGGTAGTGGCCACCGAGTTCGGTCGCACCCCGGATTACAATGTAAATGACGGTAGAGATCATTACCCTAAGGCCTTTTCCTGCATGCTCGCCGGAGGTGGAATCCGTGGCGGACAGGTTTGGGGATCGACTGACGAGGAAGGGCGTGAAGTGGTTGATGGAGTCACACAAATTCCTGACTTCAACGCGACCATTGCGTATGCACTGGGGCTACCCTTGGACGAGATCGTCTTCTCTCCCTCCCGCAGGCCCTTTACCCTTTCGGATAAAGGTCAGCCACTCACTCAGCTTTTTTAGTAAGAGAAAATTTCCGATGGCACTAGGGTTGCGATCAGCCCACTTATTAGGAGGTTATTTTTCTTTCTATCGCAGAGGCTTTTTTCTTTTTTTTACCTTACTCTTAGCCATTTCCCCTATTGGCCTTTTCGGTAAGGCTTTTCATGTATACTCACCCAGTTCGAAAGAAAAAACACTCTGGATAGTCAAGGCGACTCCACAAGGAGAAAGCCTCAAACTCGAGCTTGCTGAAAAGGTGGAGTTAGGCTTTCCCGGTCGTGTCATCACCGCACACCCCGGCAAGCCAATTCTCTATATTACAGCTACTTATGGGGAATCTGGGAAGGTGCCCGGTGCTGTTATATTCCTAAATCAGAATGGCTCCTACAAACGGCACAAAAAGATAAATTTTAATGACGGAGCTTGCTTCTTGAGTCTGGACAAAGAAAACAGACATCTTCTCGGAGTCAGCTACGGAAACGGACGACTCAATGTGTATCCACTAGACGATGAAGGAGTGCCCGGTAAAGCCGTCACCACTATTGACGAGAACAAAAGGGAATCACACTGCGTACTTCTACCACCAGATGGAAAGAATATCTACATTCCCTATGTAAAAAGTAATCTCGCCATTTTGCAGTACTCCTACGACGACAAAACTGGTAAAATTTACCCACTCGAACCCAAAGACGCTAAGCCTCCACTTGGTTCAGGACCCCGTCATATGGCTTATCACCCCACCCTGCCCATGGTCTACTTTAGTAATGAACAGGGTGTTGGACTATCTTCATACCGCCGAGAAACCAATGGGCAACTAAGGGTTATGCAGGATATCAGTATTTTACCTCCAGGAATGTCCAAGATCGGACTGAGTGCCTCCGATCTTTTAATTACCCCGGACGGAGAATTTCTCTTTGCTGGCTTGCGAGGTCACAGTCAGGACTTTGATCGTATTTCTCGGTATCAGGTATTGGAAAACGGGACGGCCGAGTTTTTAGGGCTCACCAAGGCGGACAAAACTCCTTGGGGACTAACGCTCTCCCCAGATGGTAAATTTCTGCTCGTTTCCGCCACTACCGGAGCCAGCCTCTCCGCCTATCGAATCTTGAAAGACGGTGACCTCATAAGAGTAGATTCATTTTCATGGGATGAAAAAATGTCAGATTTGGTCACTCGATAATCTCTGTGCTATTAATCATTATTGCTTTTTTATACTTGTGATGATGATTTCTTTTTTCAAAAGGTTAATCGGCTCAGATTGCTTATTTAAAGAAATTCAATTGGTTAGGATTTAGGCTCGATCTAATGCTTGATCGATAATATAAATTCTCACTTTTCACCCTACAATTAAACCTATCAAAATGAAGTATCTCGCCATCATCGCGCTCATGCTTCCCATTATCGTGTCAGAAGCCAAATCACCCTCCACCTCCTCCGAAAATGTCATCGTCATCGAACTAAAGGACGGTCCCGTGATTATAGAAACCTATCCGGATGCTGCACCCAAGCATGTTGAGCGCATCGAAAAGCTAGCCAAGGCGGGCAAATATGATGGTGTGGCTTTCCACCGAGTAATTGATGGGTTTATGGCACAGACTGGGGATGTGGAATTCGGCAATGTTAAAGATTTTAGTGATTTTCGTGTAGGTACGGGTGGATCCGACCTGCCTGATCTCAAGGAAGAATTTAATGACAAGAAACATGTTCGAGGAACTTGCTCCATGGCACGCTCCTCAAGCCCGAACAGTGCCAACAGTCAATTCTTTATCTGTTTTGAACCCGCTCCTTTTCTAGACCGCCAATATACGGTTTGGGGACAGGTGATAGAAGGCATGGAATATGTGGACAAAATCAAAATGGGATCAAGCCGGAATAATGGCTCGGTCTCCGATCCAGATCACATGGTCAAGGTTACCGTTGGTAAACCAGCAAAGACTAAAAAAGATTCCGAGAAAGAATAAGCGTAAAGTTTTTCCTGCCTGGGACTCCCCCAAGTATTTATTGGTCATCGTAAATCATTTCGTCACACTCTACATGGTAGAGTCCGACGAAAAATTCTTCGTCCCATCGTTCCTCAACGGTCAGAGTTCCTAGGA
>OMJS01000128.1 GCA_900299365.1 Opitutales bacterium | reverse complement strand
TTCTTCGGGTATTTCCATGAGGGTAAAGCCTTTCTCGAGCCCGGCAAGAATGGCTTTGATTTGAGCTTTAGAGAAATTCATTTTATGAAAACCCGATCCATGGGCGATCATCATGCCAATCGCTTCATAGGTAGCTTGATCCGGTTTAGTAGTTTCTTCTTCAGCGGATAACTTTGCAGATGAGAAGCTAAGAAAAAAAGATCCAGCAAGGATGGCGAGGGCAGGGCGAAAGAGAGTCATATTGATCATCTGCCTCAAGGTCACAGGTTCTGGATTTTAGTCAAATAAGAAGAGGGGCCTTTGGGAATTAATTTACCCAAACGCGGGTTTCTTTGTTGGACAAAATAGGCTACTGTACTCATGTTCGGATTTTTAACTGAACTGATATGCAGCCTAAAATTCTCCTCCCTTTGGTAATCCTAACGCTGTGCTCGATTTGCACCCATGTTTTTGCAGACCGAGTTTTTTACAAGGGTTCGGAAGGCCCCGGTAAAGGAAAGCATCTGGTCCTGGTTGCCAGTGATCACGAATATCGTGCGGAAGAAACCATTCCTGCCCTTGCCCGGATTTTATCCGTTCATGGCGGGTTTGATTGTACGGTTGTTTTTGGTGTAACAGAGCAGGGCGAAATTCAGGCAGGGATCTCCAATCTTCCCGCAATTCCTGTTCTATCGAAAGCAGATGGACTGGTGATTTTTGTACGTTTTCTCGCACTTCCTCCCGAGCAGATGAAGCACATTGATGACTACTTAAAAAGGGGCGGCCCTGTGGTGGGACTGCGTACTTCAACCCATGCCTTCAAGTACGACAAGAACCAGGCAAAGGATCCCTATGCTAAGTACGATTTTAAATACTCAGGAAAAGATTTTAAAGGTGGGTTTGGTGAGCAAATTCTTGGGCAGTCCTGGGTAGGGCATTATGGTCAGAATCATAGGCAAAGTACCCGCATCGATCTGATCCCAGAGCAAAAGGACCACCCCATTCTTCGCGGGGTAAGTAAAGTTCATGTGCAGGCGGGTGGTTACAACGCAGAGGCACAGCCAGACTGGGATATTCTAACCATGGCACAGCCTCTGATGTCGATGGAGCCCGATGGCAAAGAAGACCCGAAGAAGCCTCCCATGGCCAGTGAATGGACCCGTGAGTATACCGCCCAGAATGGTAAAAAGGGCAGGGTATTTACTTCTCTTTACGGTGCCTCGCAAGACCTGCTTAATCCCGGGTATCGTCGTCTTATTTTAAATGGAATTTATTGGTCGGTTGGTTTGGAGGATAAAATCAAAGCTGACGCGAAGATCGATTTTGTGGGCCCTTACAATCCAAGTAAATTTCAGAATAGAGGAGAGGTAAAGGGGGTAAAGCCAGCGATGTATGCAGATTTAAAAAGCCCGATTCCTGCTGACCCCAAGGCAACACTCAAGAAAGTAGAGTCTGTTACTGCCAAGAATCAAAATATCAGAAAGACGGCCCGTTTTCTTAGAATCGAAATTCCCGGGGATAATAAAATTCTTACCTTGAATGAAGTGGAGATCATCAGCGGTGGAAAAAATATTGCCCCCAAAGGGAAGGCAACTCAATCTAGTGTTGGGGCCGGTGGAGTTCCCTCAAGGGCAATTGATGGTAACAAAAGCCCAGATTATAAAAAAGGTGGTCAAACCCATACCGATGGTTTTGGTTCGACCAATCCGTGGTGGGAAATTGATCTGGGTGGTGAATACAAGATTGATGAAGTAGAAATTTGGAATCGTAAGGGGTATGAGTCCAGGCTTGATGGATTCACTATTCAATTATTGGACTCCAACCGGAAGCAGGTTTACAAGAGCGGAAAAACTAAAGGTTCTCAACGGATCAAATTTACTTTGAGGTTTAGGACTGTTCTGGACTTTTTCCTCTACGATGGCAAACCGGAGCCCGTAGCTAAAAAAGCTCCGCCTAAGCGAGTAGAGGTTCCCGCAAATTATAAAGACAAACTACCTTTTGCTTTTCGTAAGGGAGACCGGGTAGCTATTTTGGGTAATGGATTGGCGGACCGGATGCAGCATGATGGATGGTTGGAAACCCTTTTCCAAAGTGAATTGACCGGACAGAATGTAAGCTTCCGTAATATGAGCCTATCTGGTGACAGACCCAACAATTATCCCCGAAGTAAGGGCTTTCTAGAAATGGATGAATATTTGCGTCATGTAAAAGCGGATGTGGTCTTTGCCATGTTTGGATATAATGAATCTTTTGGTGGTCAAAAAGGAGCCAATCCCTTTAAGGCACAACTTATTGATTTCGTGACAAAAATTCGGGGTATCCAACCTAACGGGAAAACTTTTCCTAGGGTTGTTTTGTTCTCTCCGATCGCGTTTCAGGATCTGAAAAACCGCAATCTTCCTAGAGGTAAAGTTCATAACCGTAATCTCGCTTTGTATGCCGAAGCAACCGCGGACGCGGCTAGGCAGGCAGGCGTGCAGTTTGTGGATTTATTTAATCCAACTTTGGCACTCTTTCAGCAGTCTTCAGAACCACTTACCATCAATGGGGCTCATCTCAATGAGGAGGGGAACCGGCAGGTTGCTCAGATTATCGCCAAGGCACTTTTGAACAAAGAGATGAATGCCGGAGAATCTTTGGAAAGCTTGAGGCAGGCAGTGCTTGATAAAAATTGGCACTGGTTTAACCGTTACCGGGCAACTGATGGAAATGACATCTGGGGATCCCGTTCCAAGCTTCGCTTTGTGGATGACCAGTCCAATGCCGAGGTTTTACAGCACGAACTCGTCATGCTTGATGCGATGACTGCGAACCGTGATCAGCATATCTGGAGATTGGCTTCTGGTCAAAGAAGCCAAGTGGATGACAGTAAAGTGCCTGCACCGATCAAAGTTGTTTCCAATGTGGGTGGAGGAAGTATGAGCTCCAGTGCAATCAAGGAAGGGTCAACCAAGTACTTGAGCCCCAAAGAAAGTTTGGGCCGTGTGGCAGTGCGGGATGATTTTGAGATCAATCTTTTTGCGGATGAGAAACAATTTCCTGAGCTGATTAATCCGGTACAAATGCAGGTTGATACCAAAGGCAGACTTTGGGCCGCTGTCTGGCCGACTTATCCGATGTGGGAACCGATGCAGCCAATGAATGATGCCTTGGTGATTATGCCTGATGATAATAACGACGGAAAGGCCGACCGCATCATCGAATTTGCCAAGGTACATAATCCAGTAGGTTTTGAATTCTGGAATGGAGGAGTATTGGTCACTTCCGGTCCCGACCTTCTTTTCCTTCGCGACAACGATGGCGATGATAAGGCCGATGAACGCTATGTGATATTGCAGGGCTTGGGGACTTCCGATACCCACCACTCCGCCAACAATTTAATCTATGGTCCTGATGGTGGAATTTACTGGCAGAGTGGAGTCTTTTTGCAGCACAACCACGAACACCCCTGGGGACCGAGTTTAAATACATCCGCTTCGGCGATGTATCGTTTTGATCCTCGCCGCCATACCATTGCTTTTCATGCAAGCAACAGCCCAAATCCGCATGGAATTACTTTTGATTACTGGGGCTACCAGTACGCCACCGACGGAACGGGAGGACGTGCCTACCAAGTGGTTCCGCATGGCAAAGCCTGGAAAATGCGCTCTTTGCTTGGCAAGGAGGTACGTCCGGTTCCCGCATGTGAAATCATCTCCAGTGACAACTTTCCTGATTCCATGCAGGGGGATTTCCTAATCTGTAACACCATTGGTTTTTTAGGGGTTAAACAATACAAGCTTCATAGGGATGGGGGTTTTACCATGACCAAAAAGTCAGGAACCTGGGAGAATGGTAAGGAGGTTTCTTCCCAATCAAAATTTGGTGAAGTTTGGGGAACTCCAAATGGACAGAAGCTGAGCGTGATCAAAGATTTAGCGAATGGTTCCCAGATCCAGGAAGAATCCGTTGGGTTTATGTTAAGTGGCGATAAGAATTTCCGTGCCACAGATGCCATTTTTGGTGAGGATGGAGGCCTTTATGTCTCCGATTGGCAGAATGTAATTATCGGACATATGCAGCACAATGTACGTGACCCTAATCGCGATGATAAACATGGTCGTATCTTCCGTATTATTAATAAAAAGAAACCTTTACAGAAGGCTGTTGCAATTGATGGCCAACCAATCGGTAAGCTTTTAGAGAACCTCAAGCACCCGGTGGACAGTGTGCGTCACCGCACCCGGGTTGAGCTAAGCGAAAGAGATTCCAATGAAGTTATCAAAGCTACTCAGGCATGGATGGAGCAGTTCGATTCCAAGAAAAAGGAAGATGCCCACCACTTACTCGAAGCTCTTTGGGTTCACCAACAGCACAACAAGCGTAATGGCCGTTTGCTTAATCAAATGTTGAAGTCACCCAATCGTCATGCCCGTATGGCCGCCTTAAATGTTCAACAGCATTGGTATAACGCCGATCCAACCAAAGGTTCCCAAGTAATTGAGGAGCAGCATATCGAAGAAGGTGGAAGTTCCGGAGTGATATCTGATACAGCTGAGTTAACCACAGTGAGAATCGGTACCATACCAGAGAAAATGAAATATGATCTGGC
>OMJS01000127.1 GCA_900299365.1 Opitutales bacterium | reverse complement strand
TGTATGGGATGATTGAGCTTAGATACTAATACACGACTCTTTACAACGATTTTTGGATAGCAAGCTTAAGCCTCTGAAAGCTGGCTTCGATTTTTTCCGGTGATTTTCCTTCCACTAAAAGACGAAGTTTAGGCTCTGTGCCGGAATAGCGGAGCAAAACCCGCCCTTCATCATTGAGATGCTCTTCTTCCTCAGAAATAGATTGTAAGAGGTCCGGAATACTTTCAAATGGGGGTTTATGGCTTACAAAAAATGAATCGCACAGCGAGGGCCAGAGAGATATTTCCGACGCCAAGGTTGAAAGGCATTGTGATTGCCTTTTCATTGCCCGAAGTACAGAGAGAGCGGCAAATAACCCGTCACCGGTTGGGAGATAATCTGTGCATATGATATGGCCGGAAGATTCCCCTCCCCAATTGCAATTAGCTTCGAGCATTTTTAAGTAAACATTCCGGTCCCCCACATCTGAGGTTAGTCCATTAATTTTATTTGCAGAAAAGAATGAGAAAAGTCCTTTATTACTATGGACAGTGGAGACAAAAGTACTTGCTTTAAGGGCTTTGTCTTGATGAGCCTGTTTAGCCAAAAGTCCCAGTACTTGATCCCCGTCCACCATTCTCCCCTCGGAATCTACAAAACGCACCCTATCCCCATCTCCATCGTGAGCTATTCCAAGATCAGCCTTTTTTTGGCGAACCAGATCTTGTAAAGAAGCAAGATTTTCGGAACCACAATCCTCATTAATTACCCCATCACCGTGATGAATTTTTATAACTCGGGCTCCCAAAAATTCGAGAATTTGGTGGGTGGTTTTACTTGTCGCTCCGTTGGCACTGTCCACTGCTATGCAAAGATCGGATAAATCAAGATCCAGAAAATATGACTTTATATTTTCCAAGTAGTTTTCCACGAGGGAAAGGGATTGCAGTCCAGTAGACGGCATGCAGGGAGACGGAGCTGCATGGTTGAGTAAACCCTCAATAATAATTTCCTCTCTAATATCTAATTTGGTGCCTTGTTCGGAGAAGCACTTAATACCATTGTCTGTGGATGGATTGTGCGATGCGGTTATCATTATCCCGAAATCTGCCCTTTGCTTGATCAAACCATAAGCAAGTGCTGGCGTGGGGATGACACCGAAGTCAATTAGCTTGACCCCAAAATTATGGAGGCCACGGATGACTGATTTTTTTAAGATAGGACTGGAGGGGCGGGTATCAGAGGCAACCACAACTAAAGGTTTATCCAAGCATTTGTTTTTAAGATACTGTCCTATTGCTTGTCCGAATCTTAGGGCAAAAACCTCGTTCATGATCTCGGATTCGTAGGCTCCGCGGATACCGTCCGTGCCAAAATATTGATTCATTTTGAGAAATGGTCGCGAGCCTTGTTCAGCCATCGAGAAACACTACCGTCCAAGAGTAATGATTCACAAAGATCTATACCTGCTTCCATTGAATCAACCCGACCCGCTATCAATAGAGCTGTGGATACATTTATTTTAACGGTTGCAAACAAACCCTCGGGGGCCTCCCCGTCGAGTAAGGTCTGCAAAATCGAAAGATTTTGCTCTAGGCTTCCACCGGCAAGATCTTTTGCGGGAAAGGTTTTCAACCCCCAATGATTTGGATGGAGAGTTAATTTGTCATCATTATCAGTACCATATGGGCAAACAAGGTTGGACCCACATGCAGTCAGTTCATCCATGGGGAAAGGGCTATCATGTTCAACAATTCCATGTACCACCCAGCCGGATTTACTTCCATTTTTGACTAGCGAATGGGCAATTTGATCAAGGTATAATGAGTTGTAGACTCCTAGTAGTTGGTGAGCAGGGGAGGCTGGATTCAGGCAGGGGCCGAGTCTGTTAAACATGGTGATAATTCCATTCTCTGCCAATTTTTTACGAACCGGAACTAAGCTCTTAAAAGCGGGATGAAAGTGAGGAGCGAATAAAAAGCAAAAATTCAATTCTGCTAGACTGGCCTTCAGTCTGTCGGGATCAGTCTCCATGGAAATTCCTAGTGCCTCCAAAAGATCGGCACTTCCACAGTTGGAACTTATCGATCTATTTCCGTGTTTAATAACGGGTACTCCGGCAGTTGCCACCACTAAACTAACAAAAGTGGAAATATTGAAACTGCCGGAGCGGTCACCTCCGGTGCCACATAGATCTATCGCCCGGTCAGAGTAATCATCCAGATTGGGATTTTTGGCAAACTTGCGGAACTCACCAACGAAACCGGCAAACTCTTCATTGGTTTCTCCTTTGGCAGATAATTTGCTCAGAAATTCACACTTACTTTCATGATTTTCCTGATCATCGATCAAAAGGTTTGCGATTGATGGAATTTGATCTGAGGGCAGATCCATACCTCTAGATAGCAATTTACTAAAATCGTTTAATGAGTCTGTCATAATAAAAGTAGGATAATATCAAGGAAAGACATGAGTATGATCTTGCCCGATTAAATAATCTCATCAAGTAAGTGATGCCCAATGAGGCTACAATCAAAAATAATTTTTAAGTTCGTTTTGGCACTTTTTGTTTTCTCCTCAATCTCTTTTGGACAGGGAGAAGAGATTAAACAATCGAATAATCCTTTGATCAGTTATGGAGATGCGATGGTTTTTGGATTGGTTGAAGGAGTGACAGAATTTCTACCCATTTCATCTACGGGACACCTCATCTTAACAAACGAATGGATGCTCGATCCTTCCAGTCTTAATGAGGTTGAGAAAGATGCGGTTAATGCTTATCTGATTGTCATTCAGGCTGGGGCAATCCTTGCGGTTGCTCTGCTTTATTCCAGAAGAATTTTTGCCGTCCTGCTGGGTTTTCTCGGACTCGATCCAGTGGGGAAAAAATTAGGCTTCAATCTGCTCGCCGCTTTTGCCCCAGCCGTTGTATTGGGGCCTTTGCTTGATCGATGGATTGAATCTCTTTTGTTCGGCCCAGTCCCAGTATCTGTAGCCTTAATTGTCGGAGCACTGCTTATGTTCTGGGCGGAGAAAAGAAAGAGAAGAGTAGATGGTATGGATGGAGATACCGGCAAAACCATCGAAGATCTTTCCCTTAAAAACGCCCTTATGATTGGTGGGTTGCAGTGTGTGGCTATGTGCCCGGGAACTAGTCGATCAATGATGACAATCGTGGGGGGGTATTTTGCAGGCTTGTCCCGTAGGCATGCGGCAGAATTTAGTTTTTTGCTTGGATTAATTACTCTGACCGCGGCGGCGGGATATAAAGCACTCACCAAAGGCCAAGCACTCATAGAAAACCTAGAATATGGTCCCATGCTGTTTGGTTGTTTAATTGCGGGAATTTCTGCCGCACTTTCGGTACATTGGCTGGTCGGTTATCTGAGCAAGCATGGCCTCGGTTTGTTTGTTTGGTACCGAGTCTGTTTGGGGGTGTTCATTATATTCTACACAGTGTTGTTTTAAGCTGCTTTCCCTCTTTTATTATACCATACACTAATCTTGACGACTTCTTCAGGTAATGATTTAATAATTTGACTATGGGACAGCCTAAAAGAAAACAATCCAAGCAGCGTAGCCGCAAGCGTCGTGGCGCCAATCGTTTCAAAGCCCCTCTTCTTGTAAAGGAGCCGGACGGATCATTTTCTCGTCCTCACCGTGTAAACCCCGAAACTGGGGAATATCGCGGACGTCAAGTCTTAGACCTAGAGGTATAACCTCTTTTTAGAGCTTCTGTATGGCTAGTCCAGAGGCTCGCATTACCCTAGCCATTGATGCTATGGGAGGCGATAAAGGCTCAAGTGAAGTCCTTGCTGGTTTGCTTAAGTCTACATCTTTTGTTCCCCGAGATCTAAAATTTTTGCTTTTCGGCCCAGAAGACGAGTTGTCTTCATTGTTGTCGGAAAATGCTGAGTGGAAATCAATAAATTATGAAATTCGTCATGCACCTGAAATAGTGGGCATGGATGAGAAGCCGATAGCTGGCATAAAAAATAAGAAAAACTCTTCCATGGCTCTTGCCCTTCAGTCGCTCAAAGACAAGGAGGCAGATGCCATGCTTTGTTGTGGTAACACCGGTTGTTTAATGGCTGGCGGGACCATTCGTTTGCGCACTTTGGATGGGGTGGAAAGACCGGCATTATGTACCATCTGGCCTGGTCGTGAGAGGTATTTTACTCTTCTCGATGCGGGTGCCAATCCCCACCCTAAACCTTATCATATTCTTCAAAACGCCATACTTGGGTCAAATTACGCGAGGGTTGCTCTCGGTCTGGTTAGGCCTAAGGTAGGATTACTGACCAT
>OMJS01000126.1 GCA_900299365.1 Opitutales bacterium | reverse complement strand
CTTGGGTGTGGTTTGAGATTAAAGCGGGCAATGAACTGCATCGCCCGGAGAACACGGAGGGGATCTTCCTTAAATGCGGGACCAATGTGGCGAAGTGTTTGGCTTTGGATATCATGAATTCCTCCAGTTGGATCCAATAGTTCTCCCGTCAATGGATCCAAACCAATGGCATTGATTGTAAAGTCACGCCGTTGGGCGGATTTCTCAAAAGGCAAGGATGAATCAACCTCCACGGAAAACCCCTTGTGGCCGGCGCCTGTTTTAATCTCAGTTCTCGGGAGAGAAAGCTCGGCAGGTAAGCCCTTTAATTTAAGTACACCAAAGGATTTACCCACTTCATGGCAGCTATATTTTGTAGATAGTATGACTTTGAGTTCTTCGATCCCGATATTTTGAATTTCGCAATCGATTTCCTTGGCTTTAGAACCAATGAATAGATCCCGTACACATCCGCCTACAAGAAGTAGGCGGCCTCCGGAATTATTAATGAGCTTGGCGAGTTCGTTAGCAAGGTCGCCGAGTTCGCGGGGAAGTGTGTTTATGGGATCAGGAATTTCAGCCATTTATTACGATTCTGGGAACAAAGTAGCTTCCACCACCGTACAAATGGCATGATAAATAGGGAGATGAAATTCCTGTACCCTGGGTGTTTCAGATGCCGGCGCCTGAATGACTAGGTCGCAAAGGGGAGCAAGGGAGCCTCCACTTTTGCCGGTAAGAATGATCGTTTTCAGGCCTATCGCTTTGGCGGTCTTAGTTGCATGCACAATATTTTGAGAATTTCCAGATGTACTAATTCCTAGAAGGATATCTCCTGGTTTTCCAAATGCTATTACCTGTTGGGCAAAAGCGAATTCAGGTTTGTCGTCATTCGCAAAAGCAGTTTGGAATCCAATCATGGAGGGAAGTGGAAGTGCAGGGAGACTACCGTGCAGATTTGAGGAAAGTTCAGGCCCTAGTTTGTCTGATAATTCGGACGAAAGAGTACGTGGTTTTGAAAATCGTTTGATTAATTCTCCGGAAATGTGTTCGCAATCTGCAGCACTACCACCGTTCCCGCATAGCAAGAGTTTATTACCCGACTGAAATGCCCGGATCAGTAATTCTGAACAATTTCGGATAGAATCCTTGCATGTAGAGAGCTCAGGTATGCGTTGGCAAAGTTGATCTATATCGTCCATTTTTCCCAAAACTATGCCAGTCTAAGAATAGAGCCAACCTAAATTCCATCCTGTCATAGTTGATGCACGTTCTTTACTCGGTGAAGAAATTTTGGCAGGATGTACCCTTTGCATTAATGAAAACCAGTTCAGTAGATACTTTGAGTGATAATCAGACGCTTGCAGAGATGGATGCTCTTGGGAGAATTCGTTGGGCCTGGGAGAAATATGGTACGGGCTTATTGGCATCCACGAGTTTTGGTCTGCAGAGTGCAGTCATGATTCATTTGGTTCGGGAGGTGAGCAAAGAGATACCGATTGTTTTTATTGATACTGGATATCTTTTTCCCGGTACTTATGAATATGCATTGAAACTTCAGGAAGTATTGAATTTTAAGGCTCATGTATACTCCGCAAAATTATCTCCTGCCTTTCAAGAGGCTTCCTTTGGGAAGTTGTGGGAGCAGGGCAGGGAAGGGATGACCAAATACAATTGGTTGAATAAAAAAGAACCAATGGACAGAGCACTTAAAGAGTTCGGAACCCAAGTATGGATGGCTGGATTGCGCAGAACTCAGGCAAATGAACGCAAAGAACTAAACTATGTGGAACAGCAAAATGGTATGCTCAAACTGTATCCCATATTAGACTGGGATGATAAGACCACTTATCAATACCTTCCCAAGCACGATCTTCCTTATCATCCATTGGAGGGTATGGATTATGATTCGGTTGGGGATTGGCACAGTACCCGTAAGATAAGTGAGGTTGAAAAAATTGAAGACGCTAGGCATGGTGGTCATGGTCGTGAATGCGGCTTGCACTTAGATGTTCCTGAGGGCACGGATTTTACCGTCTAAATAAATTTTATGATTACTCCGGAACAAAAAGCCGAACTGCAGACTCTCCTCAAAAGAACCAACCATTTATGGTCTTTCCTGAAGTGTGATGAGAAAAAAAATACCATCGTGGAAATGGAGGGAAAAATGTCCAGTCCCAGCTTTTGGGATGACCAATCGGAAGCTAAAAGGGTTAGTTCAGAATGTAATCGCCTGAAGCAACTCGTTGAAAAAATTGAGAACTTCAGGAATCAGGTGGGTGATGCGGAAGCAATGGCCGAGCTATGTGAGGAGGATGAAGACGATGCCGCTATGCTTAAGGAATTTTCTAAGGAATTATCCAATCTTATTGAAAAGATCGAAGACCTTGAGGTGGAGAGCTTCTTATCTGAACCCATGGATATTCGACCGGCATTGCTTAGCATTCATGCAGGTGCAGGGGGCACAGAATCCTGCGACTGGGCCGATATGCTTATGCGGATGTATGTTCGCTGGGCGGAGAGGCGGGGATTTACGGTTGATATTCAGGATATACAACCTGGTGAAGAAGCCGGGATCAGTAGATGCACCATGCGTATTGATGGAACCAATGCCTATGGATATTCCAAGGCCGAGCGTGGGGTGCATCGATTGGTTAGGATAAGTCCTTTTGATTCAAATAAACGCCGACACACATCTTTCTGCTCCGTAGATGTGATCGCAGAGATGGAAGATGACGATGTGGATATAGATATTCCGGACGATGATCTGCGTATAGATACATACCGTTCGAGTGGTAAGGGTGGGCAGCATGTAAACAAAACCGACTCAGCAGTACGGATCACACACCTGCCGTCTAATATTGTCGTGCAATGCCAGAATGAACGCTCCCAGTTAAAAAACAAACAGACGGCCATGAAGGCATTGAAATCCAGGCTCTATGAGAAACAGCAGGATGAGAAGCGGGCAGAGATGGAAAAATTTTACGGGGACAAGGGTGAGATGGGTTGGGGGAATCAAATTCGTAGTTATGTCTTTCAGCCTTACCAAATGGTAAAAGATTTACGTACAGGTGTTGAAACTTCAGGGGTGCAGGCAGTAATGGATGGTGATCTTGACCGTTTTGTAAATGGTTGGCTGCGCGCTGGCTGCCCGAGGCAAAGAAACAAGGATATTCAAATTGACGACTGATTCGAGCGATTCCATTCCCAGTTTAAGTTGGGATGAAATCGAGAGTTCAAGAAAAAGTTCTCTGTTCGCCGAAAAATCCTGGAAGTGGTCGAACCAAGCATGGCGATTACCTGCCGATACTATTGGTTTCCTCCACAAGCTTGGAAATGCTGGAGTATCTTTTTTTCGTGCTCTTGAACGACTCTATTTAAAATCAGCCAAAGTAGAGAGAATTCTCCGAAATAAAGATTTTACGACTCCATGGGTCGCAGAATATTTGGATGCCGGAAAACCCGATTGGTTGGTCAATCATTCCCGTTCCCCTGTCATGCTGGGAGTCCTGCCGCCGGTACTTCGGCCAGATCTTTTGCCAACCCAAGGAGGATTTGCATTAACGGAATGGGATTCGGTGCCTGGTGGGATCGGCCTGACGGATCATTTGGGTAGGTTATACTTAGGTGATGATGCTCCCGAAATGGCCAATGCATTTGGTCGGTCCTTGTTGGAACAGGCAGGTAAACTTGGTGAGGATGCCCAATTTGCAATATTGGTGAGCGAAGAATCAGCTACTTATCTACCCGAGATGGAATGGTTAGGAGATGACCTTCGACAGGATGGATTAAAGATCGATGTGGCAGCACCAGATGAGATTTTTTTCTCTAATAATTGTGCTTACCTTAATGATAAAAAAATCGATGTAATCTACCGTTTCTGGGAATTATTTGATCCCCAGATTTCGAATATGACAGAATTTGCCAAATGCGTGGAGGCGGGAAATCTAGTTGTTACGCCAGGCATGCGTCCATTTCTTGAAGAAAAGCTTGCCCTTGCTTTATTTCATCACCCAAGGTTGCAGATCTATTGGCAGGAAAACCTCAACAAGGAAGATAGGGAATTGTTATTAAAAATGATTCCGCTTTCCTGGGTTTTGGATCCCACACCCGTTCCACCCGGTGCATCCATCGATGGTCCATTAGTTAGCGGGGATCGTTTGCAAAACTGGAGAGAGTTAGGAGAAGCATCCAAAAAAGAAAGATCTCTCATTCTTAAAGCCAGTGGATTTCACGAAACTGCATGGGGGGCTCGAAGTGTGGTGGTGGGGGAGGATGTATCGTCTGATGACTGGTCTCAGGCCGTTGAAGATGCTCTGGCCAATTTTCCTAACCCAGTAAGCATTTTACAGGAGTTTAAAAAGCCGGTCACCATGAGTCACCCAGTGTATAATGAAGGCGGGCTGATTGAGCCAATGAAAGGAAGGCTTCGTTTGTCTCCTTATTATTTTCTCAATGCAGGAAAAGCGAATTTGACGGGAGCACTTGCCACTTTTTGTCCGGCAGATAAAAAAGTAATCCATGGGATGAAGGATGGAGCCCTTCTACCTTGCCCCATATACTAATTTATCAGGAAGTCTAAGAGCCAGAGTGGTAGTCGGAACTTACGATCAATCCATCTGCTTCCACATTGATATACCAACCGGTTGTATTTTCCGGTAGTGGCCAATCTGCCAACCAAGTACCATCTTTCTTTCGTAATCGAACAGGGGTCTCTGTCCATTTTCGATGTCCGGTGTATCCATTATCTGTTGAGTGTACAAGCGTTGCAGAATCTAACTCGCGATCGGTTTTGAATTTGGCAAATAATTGATTTTTGAGAACTCCAGACTCCAGTCTTGTGCACCAGAGTTTGCCACTTCCTAGGACCGATTTAGCAAAGGCATAACTTTCCGGGCGTGACCAAGCTGAACCATGTCCATGTCCCATATTGGGCACTAGGGATACCATGTTATCTGAACCGCATTGATCATAGGATTTCTTTAGAATTTCCATGGGGAAGTGTTTATCTCCTGGCCAGGAAAGCCAAAGCACAGGCATAGTCGCTTGATCTAAGCGGTGGCCAGCCTCCCATCCCTTTAGGTAAGCATGGTTATTCGACAAAGCGGGTTTGTAGTGATTGTCAGCTTCATTTAAATAACCGCATCCATATACGGGGATGGTGAAGGCGAAGCGTTGATCAATACCCAATACGATGGAGCTTATAATTCCACCCCAGGATACTCCCATTAAACCAACTTGCTCATCTTCTACTTCAGGAAGTGAGCGCAGAAGGGAATTTGCAAGAATTGTCTGGGAAACAGCATGGTACATCCACTGGTTTTTTAACTCTTTATGGGAGTCCCCAAATACTCCGGTCCGTGAGGGACCAGCCCATTGATGTTTTTCCCAGACCTTCTTTCGATGGTCGCTCAAAACCTTTTTGTCGGTTTGTCCCTCCACCGCTATACTAATTGCTGCGAAACCATTTCTGTTCCAATGCTGAACCCACTCTTTATAGGCAGTACCCCCACCTCCATGAACGAGAACAACACCAGGCACTTTTCCCGAATTCTTTTTAGGTAAGCCTAACCAGGCATAAGAGCGAGTATTTTTACCTTCGTAGGGGAGGGTGTCGAAATAAATGGCTTTGGGATTGTCGCCAGCTTTGGTTCCTTTTGCCAAGTGCAGCTTGGGGACTTGGGTGAGGGTGCCTAAGGATTCAATTTCAAGAAGTAAACTATCAGATGCCTGCAGAAAAGCACTACTGATGATGAAAGTTACTAATTGATAAAAGGTTTTTCTCACAAAGTTTACTTTCCAGTTGTGGTTAAGAGAAAATTATCGGTACGGAATGGTGTAACGGGGAGGGTGACTGCACCGTCTTTACGGTATAAATTACAAACTGG
>OMJS01000125.1 GCA_900299365.1 Opitutales bacterium | reverse complement strand
TCTTCAAAAAATTGGAGTTTTGCATGGGATTCAGGATTAGATGCAAGTGCTTTAAAGCTGGTTTGCAAATCTTGGGTCGTTGAATTGTTTTGACCAAGCATCTCTTGGATAGCCTGCAGGGAAGAATAAACCAGTTCCAAATTCACCTCATGAGTAGTTTTTTGGATAGGTTTGTAATAATGAGGAGCTGAAGGTTGTTTTATCTGGGGAGCATTGGTGCTGGCACCATCAAACAAAGGAAAGGAGGAATCTGCATCCTCTGAGCTAAATAGAGGCTGGTTGTTGAAGGATAGGGCAGCCAATGCTTTTAATTCTTTTCTTAGGACTTTTAATTTTTTACGGGATGATAGTTCCTGATCTTTACTGATATTGCGTATAATATCTTCCTTCATGGACGGTGCGAGACCGGCAATTTCCTCCAATACCTCAATGGTTCGTTCAAGAGCAATTTGTTGGGTTTGTAAAAATGAAATAGCACCTTGCAGGTATTCCTCCAAATTTTCTTTGGTTTTGAGAGGTGATACATCCTCGGCAATGGGTAATTTGCTTCTTGTTTTCTTGGAAATTCGTAAACGCATCATTGAATGCTTTTATTTATGGTATGCGAGGGTGTTCAAATCAAGATGAAAGGGAAGCTCTACCCAGATTGGAGTGCGAATACATGGCTGATCCAACCAATTGTTCGCCATGATAGAAGGCAAGCACTTGCCCAGGGGTTAGAGCACGTTGAGCCTGCTTAAATTCAACCAACCATTTACCGTTCGAATTAACCAGCCGAATGGGAGTCGAAGGGTCGCGGTACCTTGCTTTCCCGAGCAGACTAATTTCCTTCATGCCATCGAATTGTGAATTCAAAAAATATACATCTTCGAGACCATAGGTTTTTGCCCATAAGGTTGATTCTTCAGGCTTATCAAATGCTACGATTAATTGGTTTTTTGATTCATCCTTTCCAGTGACGACAAATTTTTCAAAATCAGTGTTAGAGGGTACACCAATTCCTTTTCTCTGTCCTAAAGTATACCTATGTAAACCCTGGTGAGTTCCTAGCTTTTTTCCAAATTTATCAACAATGTCTCCGTCTTTTTGTTCAATGAAGTGGGATAGGAATTCAGGAACTTTTACTTTTCCCAAAAAGCAGATCCCCTGGCTGTCTTTTTTATTGGCTACAGGAAAATCGGATGCTTCAGCCAATTTCCTGACTTCAGGTTTTTTGTATCGCCCCAAGGGGAACCGAGCGTAGGACAATTGATCATTTGTTAATCGAGCAAGAAAGTAAGACTGGTCCTTGTTTTTATCCAATCCTTCCCATAGTTCAGATTGATTGTATTTATTGAACTTCTGAATTGCATAATGTCCGGTAGCTAAAGCATCAAAACCTCTTTCCTGGGCATATTTCATAAGCTCCCCGAACTTCATTTGTTTGTTGCAAAGAATATCCGGGTTAGGGGTAATCCCTTCCGCATATCCTCTGACCATAGGATGAACGACTTCTTTTTTGTAAAAATCCACAAAATTTACGACTTCGAAGCGGATGTTTAATATCTTAGAAACCTTTTCCGCATCTTGTAAATCTTTTGCCCCGGGACAATCACCCAGTATATCATCCTCGTGTTCCCAAGTACGAACATAGACAGATTCCACCTCGTGGCCCTTGCTCAGTAAGAGTGTAGCTGCCACGGCACTGTCTACTCCACCCGACATCGCAACAAGTATTTTTTGCCTATGATTATCTTCTGACATCTCGGTATATATCTAATTCCCTTCGGTGATACAGGCAAAGGGATTTTGGGTGCATCGGAACAAACAATTTATATACTATAAAAATTATGTCTTATCAGCGTGGGGGAAAAGTTTGGGTCGAAGAAAATGGCTGCGGTTGGGTTGCCTTGGAACGAGATTGGTCAGGTGATGGATTACCAGAGGATTTGGTATCGGAAGCCGGGTTGGTAGGCGTGGATTTTGAACTGGTTAATTACAAGACACGGGCAAGTATTGGTGGATACTCAAAGTTCGAAGAAAAATGGTTTTTCTTTTTATCTAAACAAACGATTGAGTTTCATCATTTAGAAAGTGCTTCGGTATATTTAGTTGGTGATTTCAATGATTGGGAACCATCATCTTTATATCTACTTTCAAAGATAGATGGAGGGTTAGGAATTGCACTAGATTTACAAATTCTTCAACCTTACCAAGAATGCGAATTTAAATTCCTGACTAATGATGGTCGATGGATTGAACCGCATGCTAAGTTTCCTACTTTTCCCAATAAACATTATCCGGTTAAGAATGGTTGGTTTCATAAGGAAAGAACTGGGCGAGATTTATTCTCATTTCGTTTTATCGAAACCCAAGGACATGAAGGTTCTGAAAAATGGATAAATACTAGGCCATCTGGTGAATTCGGTTTTCATTTTGACGGGAAATCTTCAACCTTTCGCATTTTTGCTCCGCGGGCATCCATTTTGAATCTTTTGATTTTCGAAAACCCTGATGAAAAGAATGTTAATGAGTTCCTCATGAGTTTGGATGATCATGGGACTTGGTCCTGTTCGTACCCTGGCGATTTGACTGGAAAATATTATAAGTACAGGATTACTCAGTTAGATAAAGCGGGTCGATCATACTCCAAAGAAATTTTAGACCCGTATGCAAGGGCAACAGTCAGTCGTAATGGTCCAGGGATTGCCTTAAACCAAAAAATCTTTTCGGGGAAAAAGCAGTTTTATCCACCTCCCATAGAGGATGCAGTCGTGGTCGAGGCACATTTGCGAGATTTACTGGCTAATAGCTCTTCTAATATTTATGACTCCGAAAAACTTGAGTTTGTTGGGCTAACTAAGTGGCTGAACTGCGAAAATTGTTATCTGAGGAAACTCGGGGCTAATGTGGTTGAATTGCAACCAATTCAGGAGTTTGATGCGAAGGAGAAAGAGGTCTATCATTGGGGATATATGCCGGTAAATTTCTTTTCGCCAGCATCGGTATATGGAACAAAGCCCGATGATGGTAGCGTAATTGAAGAATTCGCACAACTTGTGGACACCTTTCATGAGGCGGGTTTGGCTGTGGTTCTTGATGTTGTTTATAATCATGTGGGTATCCCCCCTCATTTAGTCCACTTGGATAAAGAAATTTATTTCTCCACTGATGATGGCAGGTTAAGTAATTTTAGCGGATGCGGGAATGATTTGAGATGTGAATCAGAACCGGTTAAGAAAATTATCATCGATAGTTTAATCTATTGGGTAAAAGTTTTTAATATAGATGGATTTCGTTTTGACCTAGGGGAATTAATCGGTTTCGAACTGCTTAGTGAGATAGAGGTTGAATTAAGAAAAGTAAAACCAGGCATCCTTTTATTTGCAGAACCATGGAGTTTTCGGGGTAGGTTGTCCCTAGAAATGAATCAAACGAATTACGCCCTTTGGAGCGATGCTTGTCGGGAGGAACTATTAAGTTATGCAAAGAATCAATCGGGCAACGATCTGATTATTGAATTGTTGAAAGGAGGGATTAATAAGGAAAATACCAATCCCTGCCAGTCAGTTAATTACCTCGAATCTCATGATGATTATTCACTGGTTGATCGGTTTCGCGATTTAGAAATTTGGCAAGATCATAACAATGTCCCAGACGAGGTGGTGCACCGAGCTATGATTGCGATGGGTATTTTAATGGTTTCACCGGGCGTTCCAATGATAAGTGCCGGCCAGGATTTTTTAAGACATAAAAAGGGAATCAGAAATACTTATTTATTGGGTGATATCAATGCATTGGATTACGAACTGGAAGATGTTTACAAAGTAGAATCTTCCTTTATCAGAAAATTGATCGAACTAAGGCTTTCTGATGTCGGTCGTAGGATTAGGTATCCCTGTTCAGAAGAATGGAATATCCATTTTTTTTCCAACTTTTCATCCCCTGCATTCGGGTTTGGATGGGAAAGTAAAAAAACCAATGAAAAATTTCTGATAACTGCAAATAATCAAAATACACAACAGATTATAGAATTGCCTGAGTTTTGGAATATGAACGCAAGATTATTGCTGGGATACAGGTCAATGGATCAAAGTCCAAATGTTTTGGCTCCCTTATCCTTTTCCTGGTTTAAGGTGTTTTAATTGATCTCATTTTTTGAGCTTAAGAATTCTTGGGCCAGTCCATATCTTAAGTTGTGATATGAATGGGCTAGGGTACTGGCTTTCAGGAAATTCATAATTTCTGAAACTACCATAAGACCGAATGGAAAAATGTCTGCCCGGTCTGCAGGTAAGTCTGGATACTGTTTTATTCTTTGCTCCATGGAAATGGAACACGTCCTTTCGATCATCTCTTCGAGGCAAGTCCGTTCAATTTGACCGGTTGATAGTATTTTTTCTTCTTTTTCTAAAATTTTCCTGAGGAATACGATGGTTCCGCCAGTTGCGGCTAACTGCTCATGTTTTGAAGAAAATAACTGCAATTCACTTTCTAAAATTCTACGAGCATATTTTCTCGCTTTTTTTTGGTGGTTGAAACTAATTTTACTGTGCAAATCGTCACTGGTTGAGTAAGCCACCCTTGCGGCTCCAATAGGTAGGCTGTTCACTTGGTTGACTTGATTATCTTTAACCTCGATTAGTTCGGTGCTTCCACCTCCAATATCCAATGCAATGTACTCAGTTCCCATTTTGAAAAGGGGATCGGTTTGTAAGCCTTGAGCAATTGCCTTGGCTTCTTGATTGCCACTCAGAATTTCAACTTCTAGACCGGTTCTTTTTTCAATTTTAGTAATAATAGATAAAGAATTAAATGCCTTTCTTAATGCCTCTGTGCCAACTGTTCTTATCTGATGGACACTATGATTGTCGCAGATCTCTAGAAATTCTTCTAGGCAAAAAAGTAATCGATTGATTGCAAGATCTCCGATTTGATTTTGTTGGAGAAGAGAAAGCTCAAATAAGCGGCAAGGACGGGATGCTTGGTAGAATACTTCCAGGTATTTATTTGATGATGAGGAACAAAATCCGGCTATCAATAGTTTGCAGGTATTGGATCCAATATCGATAAGCCCTACTTTTCTCATCGTTGAAATCCAGTAAATGAATAACCGGACGGACCAATAACTAGCGTAAATTCCCCTTTCCCGCTCGCAAGGGATTGTTTTTGAGAAACCTCATGAACAGGGCCGGATAAAATCGACTCGTGAGCCTTGGTAAGCTCACGGGCAATGCATATATACCGATCCGAACCGAGTACTTCGATAATGGCTAAGAGCGTCTTTTCGATTTTATATTTTGACTCATAGACAATAATGGAGCCATCGAACTCCTGCCATTTTACTAGTAAATTTTTTACTTGAGCTGATTTTTTGGGCAAAAAACCAAGGTAAATGAATTGATGAGTGGGTAACCCGGATACCACCAATGCAGTCAGGGCTGCGTTAGGTCCAGGTATGGGAATGATGAGGAGATTCCTTTTGTGGCATTCCCGAACAAGACGAAAGCCGGGATCACTAATACAAGGATATCCTGCATCCGATAAAAGGGCGATTTTCTTGCCGTCCTCAATTTGACTGGCAAGTTCCGTGCATTTTAAACGTTCATTTTCTTCTCTGTAAGAGATGAGCGTTTTTTGAATATTTAAGTGATTTAAAAGTTTCGCCGAAACGCGGGTATCCTCGCAAGCAATCAATTCACTGTCTCGAATTGCTAGTATTGCCCTAGGCGATAAATCTCCAAGGTTACCAATCGGAGTGGCTACTAAATATAGGCAACCGGACGGACATGAATCCGGGCACATGGAAGGTGTACTAATTATCGATTGAATCCACCGCGGTCAAACCCACCTGGTAAGCTGTATTCCCAGCTTGCAGGCTTAGCATGAGGCATTCGGGAATCATCCGGGGAGGCCGTAAAGCAACCCGATAAAAAGATGGCTAAAATCGAGAGTGTTATCGGTAAAAAAATCTTCATAAGTTTGATCAAATGTTATAAAGTTTCTTCTATTTCGGGAACCACATGCACACTGTCTCCGGGTTGAAGTGCTTGTGGGTTCCCAAACTGGGGAAGAAGGTACGCGAGTGAGAAACCTTGGCTTACACTTTGTATACGAATTCTTGCTGCTTTTTTATTTTCCTTCCAAAGGGTATAGACATTACCAAGAGCTACACCTCTTTCAATGCCTAAGGGCAGGAGAATCATCCCAGATTTACCGTCCACCCGTCCCACAGTTGAAGGAACGCCCGATTCACCAATGGTTTTTGCTTGTGCAGCAAGCATTAGCTCTGCTTGAGAAAGCTTGGGTGGACCGTCTTCGGTGGGAAGAAATGGATTAACTGAGGTCTGTTCATCAGGTTCTTTAATTTCTCCACCCTGTTGCTTGGCAATCATTTCATCAATGCCTCGCTTATATCCTTCCGCATCTGCTTTGCGAATTTCGTCCTGCAAGGCAGCCATTTGTTCTTTTTGTTCGTTACGCAGGGTGTCGATGAATTCTTGATGTTCTTGTTCAGTTTGAATTTTTTGTGCCTCAAGATCCGCTACAAGACGATTAAGTTGTTCTTCCTTTTGCTCAGCCGCTTCGTTTTCTGCCTTTCTTTCTTCTTTTTCACGTTTCAAATCTTCTTCCAATCCTGCTACCTTGACAGTTAATTCACCGACTTCGTCTTCTAGTTCTTCTTTCCGTTCTTTTTCTTTTGCGTAGAGGTTTTGATATTCTCTAAGTTCGATATCTCGCATGACAATCATTTCTCGCAGTTTTGAAATTTCTTTAAATTTATCGTCCCTATCTTTGTAAAACATACCGATAACCGTTCGTAATCGGTTAGGTCTGGGCACACCTCTTATGATTGTACCGTCTTCTTTTTTAACATCTTTGTAGGGGAACTTTGATTCATTTTTGAAGGGATCCATGAAACTCGCTGGCGGTGACAATTTAGTGGATGGATTTTTTTCCCAAATCTTGGTCTCTGGTTTCCAGATAAGGGCATCCACCCCGAATTCCATGTTTAAATTATCTAAGCTTTCGCGGTATTCTCGATCAGTGAAAATTTTCTTCTCAGCAGCGGTTAAAGATTCTGTGGCTAGGGAAAGTGGATTTTCATCATTTTGACCAACTGGATCATTGGCGTCAAAAATTTCGTAAAAGGAACTTTTCTCGGTCGCAATTTTTTCCCATTGTTCATTCTCTGACTGAAGAATGGTGTAGGCGTCGGATACAACCTCATCCAGAAAGGAGTGCGTTTGAGAAGTAAAAGTATCCCACTTCCACCAAAGAATACCGGCTAACCCAATTAAAGTTAATGTGGCGAGTAAACGAAAAACTGTGGCAAGTGCTCTCATAGATCTTAATCAATCGCAGATATTAAATAAAATCAATCAAACATTAAACCATTAATCGTAAACCGCTACCCGGAAAATTTGAGCACGATCGAGCCCATGCGTTGATAGAATTTCAATCTCGATTGATTGAATAATTGGGCTGTCAAGAAGATGAAAACGATGGGGGGATGAGTTGTCTTTAATATGCTCGATTAACTTCGTTTTTCCCTCGATGGAGGTAATGTATATTTTGTAATCCTTGACTAGAGAATTGGCGTAATCTTGGGCAATCCCGTGAGGTTGGGGAGGAGTATGATATCCAAAGCATGGGTCAAAAAAGATATCAATTCTCGCGGCTGTGATGGGAGAAGGCCATTGAAATTCAATAAATTCAGGATATTTAAATTTACTAGTTTGAGAAATCCACAACCCGGGAAGATGACCGGGGCGAGAATTGTCAGTTGTTAATTCGATGGGATTGTATGCTTTTTGTTCCGGCCAAGTTTCGATAATTGCAGATCGATGAGGTAGGGGAGAGTAGTCAGTCTTTACGCAATACTCTGAATACGGATTTTCGGCATCTAGTGGCAAATTTTTTCGAGGGTATTGAACCAAGTGACCAACTGGTGAATTTTTGCCTTCCACGATGCAAAATTTTTTATCTGAGCGAATTTCTAAAAAATGATATCCATTGGTTGCAATATCGGTTTCAAAAGAAATCGTTATCCGCTGATCGCCCGTTTCCTTAATTTCCAAAATATCTGTTTGCAGGCATGATCCGGGAATGTTGGGGTTTTGAGGTGATCCTTCGAGCAGACGCACATCAATTTTTTGAATTTCAGAGAACTTCATTAAAAGACTCACTGATTCAAGAGAATCAGAGGTGATAGGAAATTGAACCAAGCAAGCATCAGTTTCCCTACCAGTTTCTGTGACTAATTCATGGAAGTCTTTATTCTGCCAAGTGGTGGATGCGGATACTTTTGCAAGAGGAATCAAGTTATCTTCATCTTTAAAGGTTTTTCTTTGCGTCCTGTGATTTTTCTTCTCCCAATCTTTCTTCAATTCTTCGATGCGACCTTCTTTAGCAAGCGTACGGGGTTGTCTGCTTTTAGAAATTGATTTTGACGCACAATAACCAACTGCGCATCCCAATTGAGATAAGGTAGGCGGATGTGCTAAACTCAAGGATATTATTTCATCGCATGAAATGTGCGGACCAGCCCATAATAAATTTTTTATTTTTTTAGAATAGAGACATCGTAATGGAATTTCAAAGGATTGGGGTAAAGCGAGTTTTATAATCTCTGCTGCTCTTTGCTTATTACGCTTGGAAATAGGGCAACGAGCAACCGCAACCGAATCATAAAAGCTTTTTCCTAGGGTAGCATCTTCTTCTGTAAGTAAATAATCACCAATGCCCCGGAAAGTCCCTTCAGTCCTAGTTTTGGGGATAATTCTTTTAATGAATAAATTCTTTGATAATTCCTGCATGGGAGATCTATTTTTAATGAAATCCCAAGCCGACCAGCAGAGTTCATTTGGGTTTGGGTACGATGAATTCACCTTGTCCCATTCGATCAGATGAAAACCACACAGTTTTTTTTCCAGAGACTTTACAAAAGCAATTCTGGCATCAGATGAATTTTCCTCCCACCTCATTTTTACCCAATCTGGGCATTTGAAGATTGATGGGGTAGACGAGCTATCAATTTCGACTACTACAGAGAATTTACAGCATTCGTATTCTGTTTTGGCCTTTTCCAAATTTACAGGGTTACGATATTCACCCGGTGCATTTCCCAACTTGGAGAATTCACCTGTATCCGAACAGTCGATAAAATATTGTGCCCGGTGTAGGTATTGAATGGATCGGGAATGGTTTATGATTGTACAGGATTCGATCCGGTCGTTTGATGGGCTAATAGCTACATCTAGGCAATTAAAGCCAAGCATGGGTGTGATATTTGGTTCCCGACTAATAATGGAATAAAGAGCTCTTGATTGACCACAAAAAGTTCCCTCTTTGTTTTCTTCTCTAATAACACAGATTATTTCTTCAAAAATTCCAGATTCTCTGAAATATGGATCATTACAACTCGAGGTATAATCCATGGGGAATTGCCCGTCCTCACCATTAAAACCTCCTAAATCTTTACTTGGATCAACCAAGCAAACCCTAGCACCATCTCGGGCAGCAGCAAGGGCGGCGGAGATTCCTCCTATTCCACCTCCGAAGATAAAAATATCGGATCTGCTGGGTTTATTTTTCAAATCAAAGCACTTAAAATTGTTCAAAATTAAATTAGTTACCAATTAAAAATTCATCCTTTTGTATTCTTAAGCCTGCTAATGCCATTCATTAAGTAAAATTAATAGGATGTGTTTAGTTTTTTTAATATTGTATGCCCTGCGTTCAGCGGATACTTAGGAATACAATTTACGCATTCAATTTATTAAGTCTGCTCAATTATAAGCCCAAACATGAGAAACATTTTTCCTAGATGGTCCAATACCGTTCCGGTAAAACTGATCATTGCATTGGGCATGTTTGGTGGTGCTGTGGTTGCCGGGATTACTTACTACGCTACACCAAAATACACTAGGGTTGGGTATCAACCAACACAGCCAGTTTCATACAATCATGAATTTCATGCTGGAGAATTAGGTCTTGATTGTCGTTATTGTCACACTGGAGTCGAGGATTCATCTCATGCCAACATTCCAGGTGCACAAGTCTGTATGTCCTGTCATCAAAATATCAAAGCGGATTCTCCTTTGCTCGAGCCAGTTCGCGAATCATATTATGGAGAAGACAGCAATAAAGACGGCAAGCTTTCTGAAGGAGAAGACAAGAATGGAGACGGAATTTTAAACGCAGGACCAGCCATTCCATGGGTCCGAATACACAAAACTCCTGATTATGTTTATTTCAATCATGCAATTCATGTTAACCGAGGGATTAGTTGTGTGGAATGTCACGGTCGCGTCGATCAAATGGTTGAGGTTCATCACGACAAACACCTTAGTATGGCATTTTGCCTAGATTGTCACAGAAACCCCGAAAAGGCACTCCGTCCATTAGATGAAGTAACCAATCTAGCATGGAAGGCAGGGAGTGACGATGATGTTGATCCCCTGATTGCACAGGTTCATGCTGGACTTGAGTTGAAGGAAAGTTGGGGAGTTCATCCTCCGCTTAGTTGTACAGGATGTCACCGATGATTAGGGAAAATAAACAGATCGATTTGATGACGACTGGCAAGGATTACTGGAAAAGCTTGGATAGCCTTGCTGAAACTCCAGGTTTTAAGGATTGGGTTTCTCGTGAGTTTCCTGAGGGTGCAAGCATGTTTGAGGGAGTACAGCGTAGAAGTTTCGTTAAATTAATGGCTGCTTCTTTTGGATTGGCTGGCCTTGGCATGACTGGCTGCAGGCGTCCTGAGCATGTCATTCTTCCTTATGGTAAAAGCCCTGAAGAATTAATCCCCGGAATACCAGCTTATTATGCAACTGCTCAACCGAGTAGTCGTGGATTTCAACCCCTTATTGTCGAAAGTCATCAAGGGCGTCCTACCAAAGTGGAAGGAAATCCATCCTACCTTCCCTTTGGCGGAAGCACCGATGTCTATTCTCAGGCAAGCGTACTTGATCTTTACGACCCTGATCGTGCTCAGGGAAGTTTTGCCCGGCAAACCCTTAAGAATGGAGTTAATCGTTGGAAAAAAGTTTCCACTGAATCTGTATTAGACATTCTCAATAAGGAGTTATCTAATGGCAAGTTTGCTGTTTTAGCCAATCGTTCTCATTCACTGCTCCGCCAATCTCTTCAGAAGAAGCTTTCTTCTTCTGGTATTCAATGGTTCGAGCATGACGCGATAGATTGTACTTCAGCCGAAAACAAACTAGGTAAAGCTCTTGGTCTCAAAAAGGCATTGCGTGCGGTTCCCGATTTATCTTCCGCCAAAAGGGTTTTATCTTTGGATAGTGATTTTCTTGGAAACCGCGATTCCAATGAATTGGCTAATACCAGAGCCTTCATGTCCGGTCGGAAGGTTTTAAAGCCATCGGACGCAAAAAAAATGAACCGGCTTTATATCGCCGAGTCCGATCTTTCCCGCACTGGTGGCGTCGCAGATCATCGTTTACGGGTTGAGTCCTCGCAAATGATTGGGTTTGCCTCCTTGGTTGCCTCTGAATTGCTTTCTAAGCTTGGTGGTTCGGACCAATCATTAAAAAAGCATCTTAAAAATCTTTCATCCTTCACACAGGATCAAAAGGAGTGGGCTTCTGAAGCAGTTGCTGATTTATTAAGTAATCCCAAAAAATCTGTTGTTTTGGCTGGTGGGCACCTTCCATCCGAAGTTCAATTACTTGCTTACGAAATGAATCGTTTGCTCGGTGCGATCGGTTCGACCATTAACTACATTGAGGTTGGTGCATCTGCTGATTCTATTCTTTCACTGGAAAGTAAGATAAATGACGGTTCGGTAGAGTGCTTGTTCATTCTTGGTGGTAACCCTGTTTATCAAAGCAAAGGTTTTATTAATTGGGAGGTCTTGTCGAAAAAGCTCAAATTTGTTGTGCGACTTGGTGGATCAATTGATGAAAGTTCCCAGATCGCTAATTACCACTTGGGGCAGTCTCATTATCTTGAGTCATGGGACTTGGGTACAACATGGGATCAATCTTCCATTGTACCGGTACAGCCCTTAATCGCTCCTTTGTTTGATACAATTTCTGAGGCTTCCCTTCTTTCACACTTGGTTGGAGAGGAGAAAGACGATCATAGTCTTGTTAAAAATCTTCATTATCAATATTCCAATGGCGGAGACTTTAATGATTTTCTGAGACTTGGAGTTCTAGCTACCAAACCTGCTACATTTACTTCATTAGAAGCTACAAAAGCTTTACTTTCTATCAAACCGGGAAAAGTAAAAGCCTCTAAACTTACGGAAGACAATTTGGAAGTTGTTATCATTCCTGACTTTCATGCATTCGATGGACAATTTTCTAATAATGGATGGTTGCAGGAGTGTCCGGATCCTATTAGTAAATTAACTTGGGATAATGCACTTTTGATTAGCCCTGTTCTAGCGAAAATTTTGGAATCTAAACATGTTGGGCTTGGGCTATTACCTGAGCCAACAATGCTTAACAAAAACGGCCAAATAGCACCCGATGCCGCTCAATTCGATGGCGGTAAGCAAAAGGCACCCATTGTTACTGTCCAAGTCGGTGATAGGTCAATTACTGCCCCTTTGTATGTTCAGCCAGGTTTGGCAGACTTTACCCTTGTCGCTACTCTAGGACACGGGCGTTCAAATGTTGGACGTATCGGGCAGGGCACAGGGTATGATGCAACTCCTCTTCTTTCGGGTGAGTCACTCGTACTTACTGGAGTTTCTATCGAACCTACCGGTGATTTTAAAATTCTAGCCAATGTTCAGGAGCATTGGTCCATGGAAGGTCGTGCTATTGTTCGCGAAGCTAATGTGGATGAATATGCTGAAGACCCTAGTTTTGCTTCGCATATGGGTGCTGAATCACACTCCCCTCCGATGTGGGGGAAGGACCAAGATAAATCATTGCAGGAAAAAGCAACTACTACACCCCGTGGTAATTCTGCATACGAACATCCCGATCATACCTACGAAAAATCGGATGTATTCGGAATCCATCAATGGGGTATGACCATCGATCTCAACCAGTGCACTGGATGTAGCGCATGTGTGGTCGCATGTCAGAGCGAAAATAACATCCCTATTGTGGGTAAGGACCAGGTCCTTAGGGGGCGGGAAATGCATTGGATTAGGCTCGATCGTTACTTCAGTTCCTCTGTTCGTGATGGAGCAGAAATTCCTTCTGATGTTCAAGTATCATTCCAAGGAGTGGCTTGTATGCATTGTGAAACTGCACCTTGCGAAAGTGTCTGCCCCGTCAATGCGACGGTGCATGATGAAGAGGGATTGAATGCCATGGCCTATAACCGTTGTGTTGGTACACGTTATTGTGCTAACAACTGTCCTTACAAAGTTCGCAGATTTAATTTCTTTGATTGGAATAAACGCAAGACCGACGAACTTTACCAAGGTCCACTTGGTGATAAAAATGATTCTTTGGTTGATATGGGCAAAAATCCTGATGTTACCGTTCGTATGCGTGGCGTTATGGAAAAATGTACCTACTGTGTACAAAGAATTCAGGAATCTAAAATCCGGACGAAAGTAAATGCTCAACGTACGGCAAAACTTAACTCTGGAAATGATGATGCGGAAGTGAAACTTGAAGTGAAAGACCTCAAGGTACCTGATGGTACGATTAAAACCGCATGTCAGCAAGTTTGCCCGAGCGAAGCCATTGTATTTGGCGACATCAGCGACCCTCAAAGTGAGGTGAGTAAATTGAAAAATAATCCTAGGGATTATTCAGTACTCGGTTACTTAAATACTCGTCCACGCACTACTTTTCTTGCAAAGGTACGCAATCCTAACCCCAGGATGCCAGATTTTGTTTCTGCTCCTCATTCTGCAAGGGAATACCATGATGCAGCTCATCCGTCCCATCATGGCGATGACCACGGTACCCATTAATCATGTCTGAGGTTAAAGAAATCGAAGAGCACGAGATCTTGAAAAAGATCGATCCTGCTCCCTGGAAAGAAGTACCTCTGGTATTAAATAATAGAAGTTACAAATGGGTTACCGACAAAATTTGCGGAATTGTTGAATCAAAAACCCCAACTTGGTGGTGGTGGTGCTTCATCACTGCTCTTTGTGTTGCAAGTTTTACCGGAATGGGACTGGTTTATTTGGTATCAACAGGTGTTGGTGTCTGGGGAAATAACAATCCCGTAAACTGGGGATGGGCAATCGTTAACTTTGTTTTCTGGATTGGTATTGGTCATGCAGGGACGTTAATTTCTGCTGTTTTATGCTTACTTAAGCAAAAATGGAGAACCTCAATCAATCGGGCCTCCGAAGCCATGACTGTGTTTGCGGTTCTTTGTGCAGGAATTTTTCCACTTTTCCATGTTGGACGCGTATGGTTTGCTTGGTGGCTTTTCCCACTTCCGAACTCCAACGCAATCTGGCCACAGTTTCGAAGTCCTCTTGAGTGGGATGTTTTTGCAGTTTCTACATATGCCACTGTTTCCATTCTCTTTTGGTACATGGGCATGATTCCAGACATGGCAGTTCTTCGTGACAGGGCAACACAGACTTGGAGGAAATATTTTTACGGATTCTTCGCAATGGGGTGGCGCAATGCAAATAACCATTGGCGAAACTTCGAAATGGCCTACCTTCTACTTGCCGGTTTGTCCACACCTCTTGTTTTGTCTGTTCATACCATCGTGTCCTTTGATTTTGCGGTAGCAAATCTTCCCGGTTGGCACACCACAATCTTTCCACCCTATTTTGTTGCAGGTGCAATTTTTTCAGGTTTTGGAATGGTATTAACCCTACTTCTTCCTGTTCGTGCAGTTTTTGGTCTCCATGACTTGGTTACTCAGAAACATGTAGATAACATGTGTATGATTACCTTAGCTACTGGCAGTCTTGTAGGTTATGCCTATGCGATGGAGTTTTTCATTGCTTGGTACGGTGCTAATTCCTATGAGGGTTTTGCCTTTATCAACCGTGCCTTTGGTAATTATTGGTGGTCTTATTGGATCATGATTTCCTGTAATGTTATATGCCCGCAACTTTTCTGGTTTAAGAAAATTAGGCAAAATATCCCCCTCGTTTGGATTATTTCGATCTTTGTCAATGTGGGTATGTGGTTCGAAAGGTTTGTTATCGCAAATACCACTTTGTCCCGTGACTTTCTCCCATCTTCATGGGGTTATTATTCACCGACAGTAGTAGATATATTTACCTTTTTTGGCACTTTTGGATTCTTTTCTGTTCTTTTCCTGCTTTTCCTCCGTTTCCTTCCACTTATGCCCATGTGCGAAGTTAAATCAGTCATGCCACAGGCTAACCCGCATTCCGATCATTAAATGAGTGATATTATGGATATAAAATATGCGGTAGCGGCAACTTTTTCCTCAGCTAAAGATCTATTTAATGCTGCGGGAAAAGTTCGAGAGAAAGGCTATACTAATTGGGAGTGCTTTACTCCAATTCCTGTTCATGGCCTAGATGCACAAATGGGATACCCGCGTTCCAAGGTTCCCCGCTTTACTCTTGCAGGTGGAGTCACTGGATTTTTTACAGGTATGTTGATTGTGTGGTTCATGAATGAATTTGATTATCCCCTAATTGTTGGAGGAAAACCTTACTTCAGTCCTATCTATCCATTTCCTGTCTTTTACGAACTAACCATTCTTTTCGCTGCTTTTGGTACTTTGTTTGGTATGTTCTTTCTAAACCGTCTTCCTAGACACAACCATCCAGTCTTCGAGCATCCAGACTTTGGTCGTACGGGTGATGACAAGTTCATGATCGTCATTGAAGTTGACGACCCCAAATTTGATGAAGATGAGACTACAGAATTTCTAAAAAGCGTCGGAGGTGATTCTGTTCAAACAATCCGAGAACCAATTGATTGATTTCGTGAGGTATTTTATTCCCATATTTGCGATTCTGATCGTTACTTTGATTTCGATACTTGGTTTTCGGGGTGATCGCACCAAGAACACACCGATAGAAGTTTTTCCAGACATGGATAGACAGGCAAAGTACAAAGCCCAAACTGCCAATCCTCGTTTTGCCAACGGTAGTGCGGATCGTTTACCAGTTTCAGGTACAGTTCTTCGAGGTACCGCACTCGATCCGCTAAATGTGTTTTCAGAATCGCCCAAATACCACTCCGATTCTTTCCTGACTGGAAAAGATAATAATGGTGATTGGTTGAAACACATTCCTTCCGAAGTGGGTTTTAGCATTTCCACCATGCGTTTAGGTAAAGAAAAATACGACATTCATTGTGCAGTTTGTCATGGTGATTACGGAAACGGAGCAGGTGTTACATCAAAGTTTGGATTGAATCCAAGGAACTTAGCCGACCCCTCGCAATCGGGTACATATTTAGAAACCGCTGCACCATGGGCTGATGGTCAATTTTACAACGCCATTTCTAATGGTTCTGCCTCTGGTATCATGCTCGGTCTAAAGGATCGGCTCTCGCCCAAAGAACGTTGGGCAATTGTCTTATATCTGCGTGCTCTTCAAGATTATGTCGGTAAAGCTACCTTAGCACAGAAAGGTCAAGGTTCATGACTGAAGCGTCGAATCATTCAACCTCATCTCAAAGCATCATGACCAAGTTGCTGGCTGGTGCTATCCTTGGATTGGGTGCTGGTACAATTGGACTATTTCAAGGACTCCAGTCTGGTGATAAAGCACCATTCTTGGGCTGGTTGTGGGGTTGCTCTTTTTGGCTTAGTATCGCGATTGGATTGCTCATGCTCATCATGATCTTTCGTGTGTTTAATTCCAAGTGGAGCCCCGTTGTTCGTCGTCAGCAAGAACATGGGTTGGCTGCATTCCCTTGGCTAGCTCTTTGTTTCTTGCCTCTTTTACTGGTAGCTTGGTTTGGTAAGGATCAAGCGGGTATTCTTTGGTCCTGGGTTGATCCATCCAGTCCAACAATTGAAGTGAGTAGTGTAATTTCGGTTGAAGAAGATGTTCTTCATCAAAAAAAAGCAGGTTATTTAAACCTCAAATTCTTCACTCTCCGATTAATCGCCTATTTTGCCATATTCTGTGGGATAAGTCATTGGTTGAGAAAAGTTTCCTTCTCTCAAGACAAAGATGGCGACCCTAACTGGACTCGTTTAGGATCTAAAGTATCTGCAATTGGTATACCTGCGGCAGCCCTTTCACTTACCTTTGGTGCCTTTGATTTGTTTATGAGTTTAGAGTACCAGTGGTTCTCAACTATGTACGGCGTCTGGTTTTTTGCATCCGGTATTCGTGCAGCTTTGGCAGTAACGATATTAATTTGTCTGTATCTCTTATCCAAAGGTACTTTAAAGGGTTTGTTTAAACAGGCGCACCAATATGATTTAGCCTGTCTATCTCTCGCCTTTACAGTGTTTTGGGCCTACATCAGCTTTTCCCAATACTTTTTAATTTATAGTGCCAATATACCTGAAGAAACATTCTGGTACACTATTAGGGAAATTGATCCAAATACCGGGGCTCTCTCGGGTTGGTTCTGGGTTAGTATGGGATTAATATTTGGACATTTCTTTTTTCCATTTATCTATCTTCTTTTTTATAGAAATAAAGTAGATGCACCTAAACTGATCTTCATTGTTTGCTGGATATTAGCTTTTCATTTACTTGACCTTTACTGGAATATTATCCCAGGCAGGGAAATTGTGCCTGGTGCATTTGTAGGTTATGATGCTCGCCCTGTAATAGGTTCACATCTCCTTTGGGGAGTGTTTTCATTAGTCGGTGTTGGATGCTTATGTGCATGGGCGGTAATCAGGAGTTTTCAATCTGGGACTTCTGAGATCATTCCAATTCGCGATCCTCGTATCCGGGAATCTATCAATCATCATGAGTGATCCAGCTAATCAACGGGCGGATGGGTGTAGCATCTTTTTCACCTTTTTGGTGTTGGTATTTTTGCTTGCAGGTTTTTTCCTGACTCAGCGAATTTTTGAGCCCGATGCACCAGCACCAGTTACCGAGGCAATTGATTCGGTCAGGCGTGAAAAAGCTCAATCTTATCGCGAGCAAAATTCCAAATTTTTATCTTCGGTTGATAAGTTCCATACGGATAATAATTACTCATTGGAAAATTCCATGAATGAAGTGCTGGAAAATTATCGCTCCTCATTGCGAGATAATAAACCTCAAGAAAAATAGTTCGCATGTCAGAAGATTCACCAGATAAAACAATTGATCGTTCCGCAAGGTTGGCCTTTTCTTTTTTCCTGTCTTCAGCGGGTTTATGGTTGTTAATTGCAGCCCTCTTTGCCTACTTGGCAGCCTGCAAGTTAACCGATCCCTTTTTTCTCTCCAGTTGTGAATTTTTTACCTACGGAAAGATAAAGGTTTCCCAAGCCAATGCATTCATCTATGGATGGGGTGGGAATGCCATTTTTGCTGTTTCTATTTGGATTCTTGCCCGTCTATCACAGGCAGAGGTTAGGGGTTCAGTCTTCTTAATATTTGCGGGTGTTATTTGGAACCTCGCCATAACCTTTGGATTGCTTGGCATTCTTGATGGTCACATGAGTGGTCATGAAATGCTTGAAATGCCCAAGGAGGTTTGGCCTGCTATGTTAATTTCGTATTTGATCATCACTTTTCTGATCTTGGTCATCCACAGATCACGGCAGATTAAAGAAACGATCGCACCTCAATGGTTTATCCTAGCTGCTATTCTTTGGTTCCCAGCGTTATTTTTAATTGCATGGCATGGCTTGGAAATAAACCCTGCGAGAGGAACGCTGCAAACGGTTCTTTCAATGTGGTTTGGACAGAGCCTCATTTGGTTATGGTTAACTCCAGTTGCATTGGGTGCTGCATACTATTTGATACCTGCAATTCTTGGCAGAACGATTGACAAATACTATCTCGCTATCTTTGGTTTTTGGTGTATCGCCGCTCTCGCTCCTTGGTCTGTTGTGCATCATCTTGAAGGTGGTCCGGTTCCTATGTGGATACCAGCAATTGGTACGGTTATGAGTATAGCTATGGTTTTTCCTATTGCAGTAGCTTCGACCAATTTTCATGCAACTGCCTTCCTCGACCTTGGAAAGGTTTGGAATAGTCTACCCCTGCGTTTTGTCATATTTGGTACTTTGTCTTACACTGTATCAAGCTATATCGGAGTTGTCTTTTCGTTGCCTGCCGTCGCAAAGATTACTCAGTTTACCATCATAAACGAATTTCATTTCAACCAGAGAGTATATGGGTTTTTCAGTATGATTGTTTTTGGTGCTGTATACTTTGCACTGCCTAAAATTACTGGCCGTGAAATTCCTATATCTGCTAAATCTTTTCATTTTTGGACATCGACTTTAGGAGTACTTCTCCTTCTTTTAGCTTATTTAATTGGTGGACTAACTCACGGTGTCCTTGCTGGACAACCCTCATTACCTTGGTCTTCCTCAGTTATCAGTTCAGTGCAGCCATATTTTTTAATTACCAAATTCGCATTTTTGCTTTTAGCATTTTCACAACTCGTATTCGTGGTAAATGTATGGCGTGTAATTTTTCCAAATCCTTTCGCTAAACTCTTTGTTGATCAGAAGGAGGCAGGTGCATGAACAACCTTGCAAAGTTTTCACTTGGTATTTTTCTTACGCTTGGAATCGCCTGGTTGGCTTTTGTAGTTGGTGCCCGGTCACAATATGGTGACCTTAGCCCAACCTCAGAGTCATTAAATGAAGATGGGTCAGTGCCTGTAGACGCGGATCTTTACCCATTTGATCTTTCTGGTATGGCAAAGCAAGGAGCAGAGGAATATGCTGCCCTTGGATGTGTGAGTTGCCATACCCAACAAGTTAGGCGAGTTGAAGCAGGTTTTGATGTTGATAGAGGTTGGGGAAAACGCCCGTCTGCTCCCCGCGATTATGTCTTGCAAGAACATGTTCTCTTAGGAAATTCAAGAATCGGTCCTGATTTAGCGAACCTTGGTTTAAGAGGCTATACCGATCAATGGTTACACCAGCACCTTTTTGAGCCACAAACCCTCTTCCCATCCTCTCTTTGTCCTCCTAGTCCTTTTCTCTACAATGAAATCAAAGATCCTACACCCTCTGATTTAGAAATTACCAGTCAAGACAATACTAAAGATATTAGGCATATTCGTCCATTAGTTCGTGCGAATCGTCTGATTGCTTATCTTCAGTCTCTCAAACAGGATTATGAACTCCCCGAAGTTTCTTTTGTTGAAGATGATGAGGTTGTCGAGGAAACCGAACTGACTGAAGAAGTTGCATCTGCACAAGTTTCATCTGCACCCAAATGGCTTCAAGATCAAATTGATGCTGGTAAAGAAGTTTATATGAAAGCTGCTGCAGGGGGGGGGATGTGCTTTACTTGCCACCAAGTAAACGGTGAGGGTCTGGCTGGACAGTTCCCACCACTTGCAGGTTCTGATTGGGTTTTGGGCGATAAGGATAGGCTTATTAAAATTTCGATGTATGGACTCATGGGGGAAATTGAAGTCAATGGGGTCAAATACAACAATGTGATGGCACCACCTGGTATACCACCTGGATCATTAACCGATGACCAGATAGCAAATGTTCTGACCTACATCCGCAATGATTGGGGCAATTCTGCAAGTGCTGTTACAAGTGATGAAGTTGCTACTGTTCGCAAATCTTTAAACGGGCGGGCTCCTATGCAAATGTTTACAGCGGCAGAATTAAGCCCTGATGTGAAATGAGTGAAGATTCCAAAATGAGTGGCAACTTGCCTAATAATACACAGTTAGCTGATGAGGAAATTGTAAAGTCTCATGTTGAACTGACCAAAATTAAACACGAGCCAACCAAGAATTTTTTAATGGCTCCGCTGGTTTTCGTTTTTTTATTTGGCTGTTTAATTTTTGTATGTTCCATACAGCTTGCTTATTCTACCAATTACTTTCAACTTCATCCACCCATAGAGGTAGTTGAACTTAGCCCAGAAGAAAAAGAGGCTCTCCGTCTTGAAAGGAAGATCACATCCGGTGAAAAGATTTTTGCTGCCCGCTGTGCATCATGTCACCAAGCAAATGGACTCGGTATAGAGGGACAATTTCCACCCCTCGCTGCATCTGAATGGGTAACCGCAGATGCAGGCGTCATTGCCAATGTGATATTAAAAGGTCTTAAGGGTGAGATTGTAGTTAATGGAAAAACCTATGGTACATCCGCTGCAGTAAATATGGCCGCAGTACCTATCTCAGATCGCGAAATTGCCAATGTTTCCACCTATGTCAGACAAGCTTGGGGGAATTCTGCTCCAGAAGTGACCGAGGACCTTGTGTCTGAACTTCGGTCGGAATATTCTTCAAAACAGGATCAATGGGTAGGCAATGAGTTGAGGGCACTTTATTCCGATTCTTTCGGTAATTGATTTTCCCTTTTTAATAAACGGGCTTTTCTAATTGTCCGTGTCTCAGGTTTATTTCATAGTTTACGACTTGAATAGATTATATTTGCTTATCGTTTTCCAAGTCATTTGCTTTTTAAATTTGTATGCGTTTGTCGTTCCAGATGATGAAAGGCCAGAATTCTATTTTGCGGATTTAAATAAATCTCTTAAGGACCTATCTTTAAATTCTCCAGTAATGAAACTTGGAGAACTTGATCTTACTGTAGCACAGGCAAACTATTTATTGGCAAAATCCGAACAAGGTATTCGTTTAGGAATCAATACTTTTGGCCAATCAATCCACGAGGATCGTCCAAAC
>OMJS01000124.1 GCA_900299365.1 Opitutales bacterium | reverse complement strand
TCGTCCGGATAGATGGTGCGGTACGAATCACTAAAGCCAGCCTTGGCCATTGCCGTGGAATTGGGGTAGGCGACTTTGATGGGGTGGCGTCCGGCCTTTGCAGCAGCTTCTGTCCAGTCCAGATGTGAGGGCTCATTAAAATCACCCACCACAAAAACGAGTGCATCTTTATCGGGGAGGCTTTTGATTGTCTTTAAAAGTTTAGCAACTTCCTTACCCCGAGCTTTTTTGGCCCATTCAATGGCCTCAGCCTCGGTCTTTATGAAAGTGATGTTATTGGTGTGCTTGCGCCACTTGGGGCGGATCTCCAGCAACTGATAGGGTTGGTAAGGGTGGGATGGGAGGTGCAGGTTAAAGATGTAAGCATGCTTATCTGAAGCCAGCTTGACCTTGATGCCACCTTTGTAATCTTTGCCACCTTTGAAGTTTTCGACGATTTCATAACGGGTCACGATGCCGCTCCCCTCGTCATGATTCCACCCGAGCAACTCGGCAAGGTCCTTCAAGGTGTCTCCCTTGGGAGAACGGGTTTCTTGGACCCCGACAATATCGGCCTTGGCCAACTGGATCCCCTTGGCCGTTTGGGAAAGGGGTTGTTTCTTGTGGATGATGCCACCGCGGTGGATGTTGTAGGACATCACCACAATGTTCTCGGCAAACAAGGTGGGAGTTAAGAAAATCAAAGTAAGGTAATTTAATATTACCAATAAAACAGATCGCTTGGAAGTTATCATCATCATAGGGCTGTCTCTATTTTGCGTGGGTTAACTGGGAGAGTTTCCAGGTCTTATCCGTGTTAATTTTTTCGCCTCTGCCGTAAATGATGCGGACCCGGGCGGTTGGGTCGCCCACGGTGGTGTCGAAATCAATGGTGGCAAAGCTCAAGTCTTTACCATTGGTGACCCCGGAGGATATGATCTCGATGATGGGGTAGCCCACCCGGTCGGATTCATGATGTTGCCAGACCAAGGATTTGTGTATGTCGCCACCAATATACATAACTCCCGAAATTTTTTCTTTTTTGATGGCATCAAAAAGGCGGTGCCTGGAAAAGCTAAAGATATGCCATCCATCCCCCTTGCTGTGGTCAAGCACACTTCCGGAGGCGATAATTTTGAACTTGGCTTTGGAATTTTTAAGCCCTTCCAGTAGCCATGCAAACTGGGCATCACCCAGCATGCGCTTTTTGTCATTATCCGGAAGACCATTGGGCGATCGATGGTAGCGGCCATCGACCACAAAAAAATCAACATCGCCACGGGAGAATTTAAAAAAGGCACCTGGAGCATCGGATGTGCCGGAGGGTGGATTGGGCCATGCCTGTTTCCAACCGGCCAGGGAGAACTCTTTTCCCTTGGCGGTACCATCGGAATTGTTGGGGCCAAAATCATGATCGTCCCAGATCGCATAGATGGGAACCTGCTGTAGTACCTTGGCAAACTCCTTTTCCCTGCGGTATGTTAAATGGTGTTCCAGTTGCACGGTCGGATTGGTGGTGTCTGCATAGTGAGTGTCACCCACGGTCAGGTGCAGGTCGGGTTGCTCCTCAAGGAGGATATTCCAGGAGCGTTGGGGTTTTCCAATTTTCATACAGGAGGTAATCGCCAGCCTGAATGCAGTGGGTGAACCTTCGACGGGTGCAGTCTTGAATGATCCTTTCCAATTTGGGTCAGCCTTTCCATCTATGGAAACCTCGTACTGGTAACGGGTATCGGGAGACAGACCATTCATAGTCGATTTGAATATTTGCCCGGGAACTTTTGCTGCCTGGTTGGATAAAGCCGTGAGTTTGCCCGTCTTGTTGTCCTTCTTGGAGGAACTTTCGGCATGATAGCTGAAAGTGCACTTGGACTTGGCTGGAGCATACATCCATAGAGTTACTTGATTGGCCCGGACATCACCCGTGATGGGACCCGCAATTTTAGGTATGGCCTGGGCAAAAGAAAAGGGCAGAAGAAGAAAAGCGATTAGTAATTTTGGGCTCATAGGTATTCTATAGGTGAATAATTTGTTTGAGTATGGCGATTGTTGGATCACCTAAAAGAAACACGAAATTTGATCGTGAGGGTAAAATCGAAAAATTGAAAGATTTCAATTCATACTTGCAGTAATTTATACCTCAATGCTCTTGCTTTTTCGAGCGAATCCAAACGAATAAAATGATTACAATGCCAATCAAAATCGACAAACTTCCAAGTGTTGCTGGGCCAAGAGATCCACTGATCGATTTTGCCATTCCTGAAGCAGATTCTTGGGGTTGCAAAGAAATGTAATCAACCAAGGTAGCCCCAAATCCGAACAAACCGGTTACAATCAGAAACCATCCAATATATTTAAGAAATTTCATCACTTTACGGTGGACGAATTCAAAGAGGCAATGAGGTATGCGGTGGCATCTTTGTGTTTTACCTTTTTGGCACCTGTGTAGACCAGTTCACAACTCAAACCAAGTTCCTCGCAGCGCTCCTGAAGTTTCAGCCCGAAGTTAGCGGTATGGGTTGGGTCTTTCTGAGGTTTCCCGATCGCCGGGGGTGGTCCCGTATAATGTAGGTAAACGGGGGGGTCGTCTGAACTGGCCAATAAGTAGGGAGAATATTCCTGTATCCAGGGCAGGATGTTTTCCCGCTCGGC
>OMJS01000123.1 GCA_900299365.1 Opitutales bacterium | reverse complement strand
TCCTCCAATCAATCGGGTGGAAACTCCCCAGGATGTGGTCCATCCAAATTCCTCTTTCCCCTCGACTCCTTGAAATTTGATCCCACAGGCCTTGGAGAAATTTTGTCCGAGAAAGTGTGAGGTTCCCGCCTGCAGTGCCTTACGGTCCTGCATCATCGCCTCAATACATAATGTGGACTCTGCACCGGGAAATCGTTCGGCCTCCGTTTTCTCTCCACGCAACACGGGCATAGCCAGCCAATTCTCTGCAAAATCGGCATAAACATGAAGCATCTGTCTAGTCTCCTCAATTGCTTCCTCCGCAGTGGCATGTACGGTGTGTCCTTCCTGCCAGAGAAATTCTGCGGTGCGTAAAAAAAGACGTGGGCGCATCTCCCAACGGACGACATTTGCCCATTGATTAATCAATAGTGGTAGATCTCGGTATGATTGTACCCAGCGGGCAAACAGTTCGCCAATGATCGTCTCCGAAGTGGGGCGCACAATCAGGGGCTCATCTAATTCTCCAGCGGGTTGAAGAATACCATCCTTATCTGCTTCCAAGCGGGAATGGGTAACCACGGCACACTCTTTGGCAAATCCATCCACATGCTCAGCTTCGCGCTGGAGAAAACTCTTGGGAATGAACAGCGGGAAATATGCGTTTTTATGCCCGGTGTCCTTAAACATTTTATCCAAGGCATCACGAATATTTTCCCAAATTCCATAGCCCCATGGCTTGATCACCATACATCCGCGAACCGGTGTATTTTCGGCGAGATCTGCCGCTCTTACAACTTGTTGATACCACTCCGGATAATCTTCTTCCCGGGTTGGAGAGATTGCATTCTTTTGCTTTGCCATTTTTAAAATCCAACAACCTAGCGTAAGGATTTGAGAATTGCGAGACTCTAGACCAGAGGGTTTCAATTCAAAGGATTTTGACAAAATTTGCCCACCTGCCATGATCTTATCTTCGTACATTTTGCATATTCCTTTTTCTTTAACCCTTTTAAATTATGACACACATTATCGAAGTACACGGACGACAAATTATTGATTCGCGCGGAAACCCCACCGTTGAGGTAGAGGTTGAATTAAGTTCAGGAGCGTTTGGACGGGCTGCTGTTCCCTCGGGAGCGAGCACTGGTGAACACGAAGCCATCGAATTGCGTGACGGCGACAAGAGTCGCTACCTCGGCAAGGCTGTTTCCCAAGCAGTTGATAATGTGAATGAAAAAATCGCTGAGACTCTGGTTGGGCTGGATGCAACCGATCAAACCGCTATTGATCGTGCCATGCTCGATCTCGACGGTACTCCAAATAAATCAGTACTCGGTGCCAATGCTATCCTTGGGGCATCCATGGCCACTGCCCATGCCGCGGCACAAGCCTGTGGACTTCCTCTCTATAAATACTTGGGTGGTCCCAATGCCAAAGTATTGCCCGTTCCGATGATGAATGTACTCAATGGTGGTTCTCACTCGGATGCACCGATTGATGTTCAGGAATTTATGATCATGCCAGTCGGGGCACCTTCCTTTAGCGAAGCCCTGCGTATGGGTTGTGAAATTTTCCACTCCCTAAAAAAGGTACTGAAGGATCAGGGTCTTTCCACTGCAGTTGGAGATGAAGGTGGATTTGCCCCAAACCTTGCTAGTAATGTGGCCGCCCTTGAAGCTCTTTCCACAGCAGTGGAAAAAGCGGGTTACAAATTGGGAGATGAAATCCAGTTTGCCCTCGATGTAGCTTCTTCTGAATTTTTTGATAAGGAAAAAGGAAAGTATGTATTTGGAAAAAGCGATGGATCTGAGCGCGATTCCGATGAGATGGTTGCTTTTTACGAGGAATTGGTAAACAAATTCCCTATTCGTTCTATTGAAGATGGTTGTGATGAAAATGATTGGACCGGGTGGAAAAAACTAACCGACGCAATTGGTGATCGTGTACAACTTGTTGGAGATGATTTATTCGTTACCAATGTGGATTTCCTCAAAAAAGGAATTGATCAGGGAGTAGCCAACTCCATTCTTGTGAAAGTAAATCAAATTGGCTCCCTTACCGAAACCTTTGATGCAGTGGAAATGGCAAAGGAAGCCCAGTATACTTCTGTTATTTCTCACCGGTCCGGAGAAACCGAGGATGTAACGATTGCCGATATTTCCGTAGCCACCAATGCTGGGCAAATCAAAACAGGTTCCCTATCCCGTACCGATCGTATATGTAAATACAACCAATTACTCCGCATCGAAGAGCAATTGGGGGATTCTGCTGTTTACGGAGGAAAACTATAAGCTCTTTTTTCTGCTAAGCCTGGAGAAACTATCCCGTTTCTCTACCAATCTTGCATGAAGCCAACGATCACGCTCCCTCCTTATCCAGAGGAGCTGGCTGATTGGTGGTGGAAACAAACAGTCCAGCAATGGCCAGAGCACGGCCAAGAAAAGATTCTCAATTTATTACGGCAAGAAATTATCCGACAAAGCGACCGTTTTAATAAGACCCGGGAGTTCGATCCCTCATCCTACGGGGCTCGCGATTTATCCATTCTTGCCTATGGTACTTTTTACACTCCCCGTACCTTTGCTGCCTGTGGATTTTCCCTAGCCGAAGCTTTTAATTATCGTGGTTGGCGGGCACCTGGAAAAGGTCCGATCCGTATCCTCGATCTGGGCTGTGGTTCTGGGGCGAGCTCATTTGCTGCTCTCTATTACCTACGGTCATGGGGAATAAAAAAC
>OMJS01000122.1 GCA_900299365.1 Opitutales bacterium | reverse complement strand
ATGATCCGACCCATCCGGATCTACTCAATTGGTTGGCATACAAATTCGTGGAGTCAGGTTGGGATATAAAAGCGATGCATCGTCTTATTATGTCATCCGATGCCTACCAACGTTCTTCGGTTCCGAATGATCAGGCACTACTCAGAGATCCTTTAAACGATCTGTTTTGGCGTTTTGATATGCGAAGACTGCAGGCAGAGGAGGTACGCGACTCAATTCTCGCCGCCCGAGGCAGTCTTAATTTACAGATGGGTGGGCCCAGTGTTACTCCTCCGCTTCCTGCCATCGTCCTGACTACTGCTTCCAAACCCGATCAGGCATGGGGAAAGTCCAGTCCTGCTCAGGCAAACCGTCGCAGTGTCTATGTTAAAGTGAAACGCTCCTTGCAGGATCCCATCTTACTCAGTCATGACACAGCCGATACGGATGCTACATGTCCTGTTCGCTTTACTACTACGGTTCCTACCCAGGCACTTACGATGATTAATGGTGAATTTGTCAATGATTCGGCCCTTACTTTTGCCGAGCGTATCCGCAAGCAAGGAGGCAGTACGCTTCATGATCAGATCAAACACGGATTATCGATTGTTTTTTCACGTATGCCTGAGCCCGAGGAAATCGAGGCAGGAGTTAGAATGGTAGAGGAAGTAAAAAAAGCCGGAAATCTCAACGACAAGGATGCCCTCGACCGGTTTGCTCTACTTGCCCTAAACCTTAATGAATTTATCTACCTGGATTAATTATGAAATCAAACAAGCCAAACTTTTGTAACCAACTTAATCGTCGGGAATTTTTAAAGGACATCGGGGGAGGCTTTGCCGCTCTTGGTCTTACAGGTATGCTTGCTCAGGATGGTTTTTTTGCTTCTAAAGCGATGGCCAGAGTGCCCGAATTTGTTAACCCGCTCGCCCCTAAACCGGCCCCGTTGCCCGCCAAGGCAAAATCTGTCATTTTCTTGTTTATGTATGGCGGACCCAGCCACATGGATACCTTTGATTACAAACCGGAACTGTATCCTCTGGATGGCAAAACCATACAGGTGAAAACTTTTGGTCGGGGAGGTCACCGAAACGAAAGCCGAGTGGTCGGCCCAAAATGGAAATTTAAGCAGTATGGGCAGTGCGGGAAATATGTTTCTGATCTTTTCCCTCATGTTGGCGAATGTGTGGACGATATCGCCTTTCTTCACTCCATGACTGCAGATTCACCCATTCATGGCTCTGCTATGTTAATGATGAACTCGGGTAATTTACTTTCAGGACACCCATCTATTGGTTCTTGGGTGAATTATGGTCTTGGTAGTGTAAATGAAAATTTACCGGGCTTCGTGGTCATGCTCGATAAATTGGGAGGGCCAATCAGCGGTGCCAAGAATTGGTCTAGTGGATACATGCCCGCCAGTTATCAGGGTACGGTACTTCGGTCACAGGGGACACCTATTCTTGACCTCCAAAATTCTAAAGGGATTGCCCGTACCCAGCAGCGTACCCTGCTTGATCACTTGCGGATGATGAATGAGGATCATCTCTCTACCCGTTACGATAACACCAACCTCGCTGCTCGGGTCGCTTCCTACGAGCTTGCATATAAGATGCAGTCTTCGGCTCCGGAAGCGGTGGATATCGATAAAGAACCTGCACATATCAAAGAATTGTATGGGGTGGATGGTTCCCGGACTGATGATTTTGGCCGAAAGTGTCTACTTGCCCGCCGAATGGTGGAGCGTGGAGTTCGCTTTATTCAAGTATATTCAGGAGGTCATCATAACGATGCCAATTGGGATGCCCATGGCGACCTTGTTAAAAACCACGAACTACATGCCGGTAATACAGATAAGCCAATTGCTGGTTTACTTAAGGATTTAAAGCAGCGCGGACTACTGGATGAAACCCTTGTGGTCTGGGGAGGAGAATTCGGGCGCCAACCAACTGCCGAGTACAAAGAAGGCACCGGGCGGGATCACAACTCCTACGGTTTTACCATGTGGATGGCTGGGGGTGGAATCAAAGGAGGTGTGTCCGTTGGTTCTACTGATGAATTAGGTAGTCGGGCTGTGGATGATAAATTCCATGTCCGGCGCCTGCACGCTACCATCTTGAATCAGCTTGGGCTTGATCCCAATAACCTTACTTTTTTCCATGGGGGACTGGACAAGAGTCTGGTTGGGGTGGAGGGTGCCGATCCGATTAAACAGATTATCGCTTAAATTGCCAAATTTTCCCTTTCATGAAAATTAGATTATTAGTTTTTATTTGTTTCTTCTTACCACTTTTTCTGATTGGTCAAAGTCGACCCAATATTATTATCATCATGGCGGACGATATGGGATGGTCCGACATTGGTTGTTATGGGGGCGAAATTGAAACTCCAAATATTGATCGTTTGGCAGATAATGGACTTCGTTTTACCCAGTTTTATAACACAGGGCGATGTTGTCCAACCCGTGCCAGTCTTCTTACCGGTACTTATGCTCATCAAACCGGAATTGGTCATATGATGAATGATAAAGGTCTGACTGGATATCGTGGGGATCTGGGAAAAAATGTTCTTACTATTGCGGAAGTTCTCAGACCTGCTAAGTACTCGACCTATTTGTCAGGTAAATGGCATGTTACTCCCGAAACTCTACCGGAGGGATCAAAGCATAATTGGCCTAATCAGCGAGGTTTCGAGCGTTTTTACGGAACTATCCATGGAGCTGGTAGTTTTTTTGATCCGAATTCCTTAGCCAGAAACAATGCCCACATCTCTCCTATGAGTGATCCTGATTACCAGCCCGATCAGTTTTACTATACCGATGCGATCAATGACCATGCAGTCAGGTTCATCAAGGAGCACCAGGTCAAAAATCCCTTTTTTCTATATGTTGCTCATACCGCTCCTCATTGGCCTATGCACGCTCTGCCTGAGGATATTGAAAAATACAAGGGAAGATACGACGATGGTTGGGAGGTTATCCGGAAGGAACGCTATCGCCGGCAATTACAGATGGGGCTAGTTAAATCCAATTGGCAACTTTCTAATCGCGATGCGGTTGCGTGGAAGGATGCCAAAAACAAAGAGTGGGAAATTAGGCTTATGGAAGTATATGCGGCGATGGTAGATCGACTGGATCAAGGCATCGGTCGCATCATTTCCGCTTTGGAAAAAAGAAAGATGCTAGAAAACACGCTTATCCTTTTTCTTTCCGATAATGGAGGCTGTGCCGAGGGCATGGGGCGACAAAACGGAATTCGTTACATGGATAGTGAATCTGAAAAGCGAAAGCCCATGAAAGCAGATGATTTACAATTGGATATGATTCCGAAAAGAACTCGTGATGGAAAAGTGGTTAAGCAGGGAACGGAAGTGATTCCTGGTGGAGCTGATACTTTTCATGGGTATGGCCAAGCATGGGCAAATGTAAGTAACACCCCGTTTCGGGAATACAAAAGCAGGGTACATGAAGGCGGAATTAGTACCCCCCTTGTTGCTCATTGGCCCAAGGGAATTGCTCCAAAGCTTAAGGGTAAGTTCGAAGACCAACCATCGCATGTGATCGATTTTATGGCAACCTGTCTGGATTTAGCGAAAGCGGAGTACCCAAAGAAAATAAATGGAGAAGATGTCGTGCCCATGCAGGGAGTTTCTCTTAAGCCTGTCTTTGGGGGTACAAGCATTATTCGAGAAAAACCTCTCTATTGGGAGCATCAAGGAAACCGGGCAATTCGTATGGGAAACTGGAAGCTCGTGGCCAAGGGGTCTTTCGGTGCATGGGAATTGTTTGATGTAGATTCGGACCGTTCAGAATTGAATGACTTGGCTGATTTGTATCCTAACCGTGTTACTGAAATGTCCCAAAAGTGGGAAGAATGGGCAATTGAGACTCATGTGAAACCGTGGCCATGGAAACAAAAAAAGAATAAGTCCAAAGGGAAAAAGAAGAAGTAATATTCTTGTATGTTTCGTCCAAGATTAAACGAAATTTCAAAGTATTTAAATTTTCGCAAAAGAATCGTAATTTATATGACAAACCATAGGGTGTGTCTTCGTGAATACACTCTACCTTAAGCGTACCATTGCCAATAAATGTCCCCGTTGTGGAGAGGGTCAGGTATTAGATGGTGTTTTTGTGCGGAGAGATACCTGCCCAGTCTGTGAATTGAAGTACGATCGTGGAGAGGATGGTTTTTTTCTGGGGGGTGTGCCAGTGAGTTACTCACTTATCTGTACCTTCTGGATTTTACCCATTATCACCCTTTGGTTCTTCGATATTTTTTCCTTGGAATGGATGTTGGGCCTTTGCCTTGGCGGTGCACTCGTACTTCCTATTATCTCCTATCGCTACTGCCAGCTTCTCTGGCTAGGGCTTTACTATTGTTTTGCAAAAAATGATATGCCAAAAAGAGAGAAGGAAGAGTCTTCAATACAGTAATAAGTTTATGATTTTAATGCCTGTTTTGCTAATGAAGCGGCCCTATATTTTAATTCCTCTATTTCTGTTTTCATTCGGCTTACACGCTCAAAAAATCGATCTTTTATGGTCTGGTATACCTCCAGGAGACATTGTCGGTGAAGTAGGAGAGGAAAAAGTGGAGGTTCGCGGAGTCAAGCGGGTGAGTAATGTTTCTAAGCCATCGATTACTTACTTTTTATCTAGTTCTACAAAAGCCACGGGTACCACCGTTTTAGTCTGCCCTGGCGGAGCTTACAATATCCTGGCGATTGAGCATGAGGGGGAGGATATTTGCCAATGGTTGAATGAAATTGGAATACATGCGGTGCTTCTTAAATATAGGGTGCCACGCCGGAAAAATCGAGAGCCATATGCGGCTCCTCTACAGGATGCTCAGCGTGCGATGGGCTTGGTAAGAAAAGTCGGAAAAAGCTGGGAGGTTCCCTTGACTAAACTGGGAGTCTTGGGCTTTTCTGCAGGAGGGAATCTCGCGGTGATGACTGCGACTTCGTTCAAACAACGCACTTATGAAAAAGTCGACCTTGCGGATGCTCTATCCTGCCGTCCTGACTTCGCAATGACGGTCTATCCTGCCTACCTATTGGACCAGCAAAATAAAGATCTTTTGGCTCCGCATATAACAATCAGCAAAGACTGCCCGCCCTTCTTTCTTGTCCATACTGGGGATGATCATATCCCGATGAAAGGAAGTGTCCTCACCTATCTTGGTCTTGAGGAAGCCGGGGTAGTTGGCAACGAATTACACATCTATCCTTTTGGTGGTCATGGATATGGTCTACGATCAAGTAAACATACGGTTTCTCAATGGCCACAAAGGGCCAGGAGTTGGCTGACTTCGTTGGATTTAATCAAAGAATGAAAATACAATTATCAAGGCTTTGGATTTATTTAGTACTTGGTCTTTTTTTCTTTTTTATTTCCACTCAAATCGTCGGCTTTTCTATGGATTTATCAGATATTTTTGTTTCTTTTTCTGAATTTGTAAAATCTTTCTAGTGAAACGAGTTATTCGAAGTCATAGACCACACGGAAATAATATTTCATGTCCATTTTTTCGGTATCATCCTTGGGGATGGAGTCAAAGGTCCCAGATAGACCCGATCTTATGTACCATGAATTATCCTCAAGAATGGGAAAAATAATAGCTGTGTCGTGGTTGAATAAATAATCCGAAAAATCTTCTATTTTCGGCAATAGAGTTAACTCACTCTCGAGCAGAAGACTCTCGATTAAGAGATGCGTGTATTCCAAACCAAAGTCGAGAGCTGGATCAATTTTTTCTTCAGTTCTTAGTGCGGTTGAATCTTCGTACCTTACTGCAGTACCTAAACGGGTTGAAACTTGGTATTTTTCATTTTCAGAAAGATCGTATTTTAGTCCCAGTGCACCCGTAGACCGTAAATTAATTTGTTCGATTGGGTCGTGTTCCATGTCGGTTCTTACATACCAAGCAAGTCGTTCTTCAAAAAGGGAGTCATAGGCAACTCCTCCTTTGGTCTCATCCGTCTCTGTGTTACCGTTAGTTGTTTGGGTATTGTAGGAAAGAAAAAGATCTAGCTCATTGAACTTATTAGAATAGGTACTATCTAAGCGCAGACCTATTCCCAATGAATCAGAGTTTCCAGAAGATCCTACTAAATCAAATCCAATCGAACTTTTCCACTTCATCAAAAGCTCGAGTTTTTTTTCTTCTGCTTGCATAACCCATGGATCAACAGAGTCCTCGGTCCAAATGTGCTGAACATTAGAAAAAGCGATATTTGATGACCGGGAATCATTGCGAAGATTTAATCGGTTTTTAGGTTGGGGAATAGACTGCCCAAAGATCGTGTTGTTCTCCTCATCCCGAACGGAAATATTTGCAGATGAGGATAAACTAACTACTTCCTTAAGCGGGATCTGAACAATACAGGAGTAACTGGTTTCAAAAGAAAGATTTCCATCAAGGGCACCGATTACTTTTCCATAAATTATGGAACCGTCTTTTGTCTCAATTCGATCGGCAAAAAGATAAGACGGAAGAAGAACAAGCAAACTTGTCCAAATTAACAGTAAGGAGTGTCGCATTGTGCAACCACTTAACCAGGTGGCCATTTCATCTGCCTGCCGCCCAAAACATGAATATGAAGATGAGGTACAGTCTCTCCTCCGTCGTTACCATTATTGATTACAATACGGTATCCCGAATCAAGATTTTCCTGATTAGCTATTTTTGCAGCAATGAGCAGTAAATGTCCCAAGGTTGATCGATCTTGGTCTTCGGCATTACCGATGCGGGAGATAACTTTTTTGGGAATTACCAAGAAATGTGTGGGTGCCTGTGCCTCAATGTCTCGGATGACGATACATTGATCATCTTGATATAAAATATCAGCTGGAATTTGCCCTGATATTATTTTCTCAAAAATTGTGCTCATTTCTAAAAATTATTTTGCCGTCCAGATTCGGAGGGAAGAGAGGTAAAAATCTTCGATTGCAGCTTCGTCCTTAAGGTTTACCTCCATTAACCGGACATTTTTTTCCAGCGATAAAAGAACCCTAGATAATTTGATTCCAAGGTTGGGTAAACGAGCATAATTTTCATCACTTGTTACGAATGATCGTGTGCAATCAGCAAGTTGGCGAAGGAGACTGGAACGAATTCCTTTACGAACCCCTACTTCCAGAGCATCTATTTCTTTCTCATCTAAACCGGGAGACTCCTTTTTGGTCTCCTTGGCAATTGCGTCTGATCGTTGATTAATTAATTCGAGAAGAGTAGTCGCCAGACCATATGCTGCAAAGAGCGGGCTTACCCTGTCCCTTTTGAGGTTTTCTCTATCCAATAATCCACTTATCCATTGCTGGTATCTGCTCTTCCATGATTCCCATTGATCATCTGGTTCCGTGTCTTCGTTCATTGGCAGACGTGTAAGCAAACAACGACTTCTGATGGTGGCCAAGAGCGAATACGGTCGGGTAGTCAGTAAGAGTAGGTAAGTATCTGGCGGTGGTTCTTCCAAAGTTTTCAGAAAAGCATTGGCTGCTTCTTTTCTCATACGGTCTGCCTCATGAATTATCGCGACCTTGGCACCTCCCTGATTGGAAGTTCGGTTGAGGTTGGAAATCAAATCCCTTGTTTTTTCTACGCTGATTATACGGGCTTTTCCTGCTGGACGAAGGTGAAAAAGATCGGGATGTTCATTTTGGGATTCATTTAGAGAAAAGATAGTCCCAATTAAGTCGAGGCAAGAGCTTTCCAGTTGTTGAAGAGAGCCTCCGAGAAATAAAATTCCGTGATGAAGACGACCTTCACCAAAACGATCTTTGAGGACTTCAATTGGATGAACCGTGGTAGGGGACATTGTTTTAATCAGTCGTCCGCTTATACCTGAAGCAATTTATTTAAGAGTAAAAACGGGCGTGAATTTCATTCCAAATCTCTAATTCGATCTCATCTTGATCGGCATTGCCATCGACGACAAAGAAACGATCTGGCAGGCTTCTGGCAAGGTGAAGGTAGCCCTTCCGGACCTTCCCATAAAATTCGATGTTTTCTTGCTCCATCCGGTCGGGCATGTCGGACACTCGGTGCTTGATTCGTTCGAATCCAACCTCGGGTGGTATATCGAGAACGACAGTCAGATCAGGAACAATTTCTCCAACCGCAAATTCATTGATCATGGTCACTGGATCGTCCGCAATCTGTCGTGCTACACCCTGATAAACCGTAGTTGAATCGAGAAAACGATCACAAAGAACAATTTTTCCTTCTTCAATGGCGGGGAATATAATTTCTCTAACTAACTGGGCCCGACTGGCTGCAAATAAGAGAAGTTCAGTCTCGGGTAGCATACTTTCAGAGGAGTCTGCATGCATAAGTAAATGCCGGATGTCCTCTCCAATTACCGTACCTCCAGGTTCTCTTGTTACAATAACATCGCGGTGATCAATTTCTTCCAAGCGGTCGGCAATGCGGCGAATCTGGGTAGATTTTCCGCAACCTTCCGATCCTTCGAAGGAGATTAGTAGGCCTTTTTCGTGACTCATATAATAAAATTTAGCTGTTTAATTTTAAAAGTTCAATGACTTGAGCGGTCGACGGGCTATCTGCGGTTCTTACATAATGTCCGGAAGTACAAGTTGCTAGAGCGAGAGAAGTTAGAGGCGAAAAGCCACTCATTCGGGCGGAGCAAAAACCGGCATTAAAATGATCGCCTGCGCCGGTGGTTATTTTGGGATTCTCGCAATAGGGACCCTCGGACCACCAAGCCCCATCTTTTGTAGCACAGGCAGCAGATTCGACGGGATGTAAAACGAGTGTGGATATTCCTAATTTACGACGAATTTCAGTCGCCATTGATTTCAGATCGTTTTCACTTTTATCCCCACTCTTTAAACCGAGTACATCGCATACTTGTAGCCCCTCGTTGTAATTTAAGCCAAGAGTAACTTCCGCATGTGCCTGAAATCTTGAAATGACTTGGAGAACTTCGTAAATATCAGAACTCGATCTTTTAGCGGGATCAGCTAGATCAAAAAAGAAGGTTCGGGTATCACGAGGAGGAAGGTTGGGAAGTACTTTTTCTACCAACTCAATAAGTAAGGCAGTCATCTTTGGTATCATTGTCCAGTTCACAATGGAGATAAGATCAGCCTTGGATAAAAGATCGAAAAATTCGCCCTCGCCACATTCTTCAATCATTTTTTCATAGTTTATATTCTCCAAGCTTAGGGTGTTGCCAAGCATGACTTTTCCGTCCTTGAATTCCAACGCTGTGGTAATTCCTGGTTCACACAGGGAAATGGCATTTGTTTTGCGGGCAAATTCACCGAAAACGGGATTGATGACAGGAGAACCGAGGGCACCAATATACCTAATATTCATCCCAAGAGAAAGCATCGCATTGGCCATGATTGGACCATTGCCGCCCAATTTCTCAAATCTCGGGAATAATTCAATGTTAGCACTTTTACCAGCTGCCGCGGAAATTTTTTCTCCCATTTCAGAAATGGTTTCAATGGCATCAAATTGATCCCCCAATCCATGCCTCTTCTCAACCGGTGCAACAATCTTGTCTACAAAACCATCTAGTCCAACCACTGCATTTCGTGAGGTCAGTGAAAATGATTTTGTGTTTATTTCATCGAGCGTTTTTTCAGATACCTGCATGGGAGAATTTGCCTACGATGCTTTAGATAATCGTGCAAACTTAATCGATACTTTTTCCTATACTTCGTTAATTTGGGTCGTTTTTCGTTGATTTTTAAAGCATTACCTTAAAATTTGAGTAAGGTGTTGGTGATTTAAAAAAAGAATTATAAGTATGGGTATGATGGCGAGTGAGTATTTTTCTCCTGTTTTGGCAGGTGCTGGTGTAATTGATTATTTCATTGATTCAAATTTTGCAGGCAAATTAGTTATTTTTGTATTGGTCTTTCTCAATTGCTGGGCCATTGCAATCATGTTGAGTAAATTTTTTGATTTAAAAAAAATCCGTCAGGCAAACGCCCGTGATGAAAAAAGAATTAATCAATTAAGAAGTATGGCAGATTATGATGATGCAAATTTTGCCGGTCAGGGTAGTCCCTATCTTCAAGTATGTTCTAGGGCGATGGCGGCAGCTAGGGTAGGGGCACGGGATGGTAAGGTAAGAATGAATTATGTGGAGAATGCTATTAGCCGGGCTGTTACGGAGTTTGAGGATAGGTACGAAAAAAATATGTATTGGTTGGCCACCATAGTATCAGGTGCTCCTTTTTTAGGTCTCCTTGGCACGGTATGGGGAGTGATGGATGCTTTTGGTACTATGGATGCGGGGGGTGCAACTATTGAGCATCTTGCCCCGGGGGTATCCGGTGCCTTATTGACCACAGTTACGGCACTGTGTGTGGCTATACCCATCGTTTTTATTTACAATGGACTTTCCGGTTTTACCCGGGCCGAGATGACAAAGTTAGAAAATTTTGCCAGTAATCTTGCCGATCGTATTGAATTAGAGACTAGTTCTTAACTTCAGTCTCTTTTAAACCTCCTCAAAGACATGGCCAGAAACTTTCAAAGAAAAAATAAATTGGCAGTCATTTCAGACCTCAATGTAACCCCGCTCATTGACTTGGCCTTTTCTTTGTTAATCATTTTTATGATCACCACGCCGGTGATTGAACAGTATAATCGAGTAAACCTTCCCGAACAGTCGAGCACAGTTCGGCAACCCCCGCCACCTGTCGAGGATAAATATATAACCATAGATGCTCGAGGTGCCTTTTTCTGGGGCAAAGAACCAGTGGCTTTGCCTGAATTGAAGTTAAGATTAGACCAATTATCCAATATGGGTGCTTCAGTTCCCACTATTCATATAAGAGGAGACCGCTCGTTGCCTTACCAAAAAGTAATTGATGTGGTAAACCTGCTCAAAGAAAGAAACCTGACCAAGCTCAGCTTAGACACCCGGGCTAGTTAAAATGATTTTTCTGGCTAGGGAATCTGGCGGAGCAGTTTGGTTAATACATTACCTGGGCCACATTCTATAAACTCCTCGTTTCCCGTTTTTCTTATATTGGAAATTGTTTCGCTCCACAGGACGGAGCTGTGAATTTGTCGGACGAGAAGCGGTGCGATTGAATCTCCATTTTGGTAGGGGGCTGCATCTACATTCGAATAAACAGGAAATCTTGGAGAATTGAATGAAAAATTCTTTAGAAAACTTTCGAACTCAGATGCCGGGCCTTCCATCATTCTCGAATGAAAGGCTCCACTTACTTTTAATGGGACAACCATCCTTGCCCCAGCTTCTTTTAGAGGATTAAGAACCGCTTGAATGTCGGTTGAAGGTCCAGAAAGCACGATTTGTCCAGGGGAATTGAAGTTGGCTAAATCTACTTTAGATGCTCCGGATTCTTCAAGAGTTGAATGGATCTTGTCGATATCTAACCCGATCACTGCTGCCATTCCACCACCACTTACCTGTGACATGATCTGCCCACGCTTGGAAACCATACGAAGCCCATCAAGAAAAGATACCGCATCTGCAGTGGCCAAGGCCGCAAATTCTCCAACCGAATGGCCAGCAGCTAGGGTAGGGGATTGACCATCTTCAATTTTTGAAAGGGCTTCCAGATAGCTGACAAGATAGAGAGCTGGTTGGGTGTATTGAGTTTGCCCGAGTTGCGAGTCTTTATCTTCCAAGCAAATATCACTTAGGGAATATCCAAGTTCTGAATTCGCTTGGTTAACTAATTCGGGATAGCGGAGGAATGGCTCTTTTCCCATACCTTTTGCTTGCGATCCCTGACCGGGGAATAAAAATGCCAGACTCATAGATAAAGTTTATAGGTTGGATATTGCGTTGCGGGAGAAGTAAATTCTCTTCTTTATCGATTTTTACTCCTGGATTAAAGAACGAAAATAATGCAAGAACATCTAATTATAGACGGAAATAATGCGATGCATGCGATTCCCCAAATAAAAAGGGAAATGAATCGTGATCGAAACCTTGCTCGGGACAGTTTTCTAAGAATGCTCGAACCACTTGTCTCTGGGAACGATCGAGTCACCGCTGTTTTTGATGGTAGGGCGGGCAAGGGATCATTGGAAAAATATGCCCGAACAGAATCATTTGATGTTTACTATTCATCGTCAAAGGAAGGTGCAGATGGTGCAATTGAACGAATGGTAATGGGGGCAAAATACCCGGAAAGAATATGTGTGGTTACTAACGACAATCTAATCCGTAATTGTGCCTATGCAAATGGAGCATCAGCTATGAGGGTTGAACAATTGATCAAGCGTTTAGATCATTCTATTGATCAAGTGGTACGAAAATCCATTAAAATTAAAGGGCAAAAACAAAGCATAGAGGAACCCTTTTATAATCGAATTGAATTTCCTGAGCTTGAGGATTGATATTATTATTGATGATGGCCCAACTAGTTGTTCAAGAAATCCCCGGTATCTATGGATCCGTGAGGGTTGAAGAAATTATTTTACAATGTATTTGGGCGGAACAGGATTTTTTTGCAGATTCTTTATGCACGGATTAGTTCAATGTATTATCGAGGCATCTTCTATATAATTTTATGAGTACACAATCAGCAGAGAAAAAAGAATTTTTTGATGCTTTGCTGGAAGAGTCCTGTCTTTTTGTAAAGATCTACCTTGGCAATAAAATACTGACAAAAGAAGTTTTCGAAGAGGTTTTTAGAAACTTACCTAGGATTGATAACCAAGAAAATGATCTACAACGAGCAAATTTGTTTCTAGAACTGCAAAAAGTCTGCCTAGAAAAGAAGCTCAATAGGAAAGCGACAGGAGGCAATCAACTTGAATTATTTACTGAGTTGCCTGGCAAATCAGTAGATATAATGAAGGGTGAAAAAGAAATGGGGATCTATCGGGCACTTGCCTACCTTAAGTGTTTAAACGATTCATCAAAATTACACCAAAGTGATTTATCATCCATTGAAGATGAAAATTTACTTGTTTCGATACTAGAGTTTTCTCGAAGGTTATTACTGGAAAAATATTTGGAAGATGGGGAGATTTTAAAGAAAGAGGATTATACCCGGCATGAGGAAATGATTCGTTACCTAATGGGATTGTTGCCTGATTCTGATTCGCTAGTTGTGGAAAGAAAATGCCGGCAAGACCCTGATTGGCAAAGGGCAAAAGTTTGGAGCACCAAGATAATTTCTTGGTATAAGGCGGCCTATCATCGATTAGATGACCAAAGCTCAAAAATAACGGATTTTCATTTTCCGGAAATTCAAGTTTTGTTTGAAAAAAGATTTCTTCAGTCAGGTGATATTATTCCTGCTAAGGCAGAGAGAAAAACGGTGGTATCCGATGATGGAAAATCTGATCCTGGAGAATTAATGATAGAAAAAGATCACTCTTTACTAGTATTTTGCTTGGTGGGATTTGTTGCTCTTTTGGTTGGTTATTTTGGCTGGGATGAACATCAAGGGACAAAGGTTGAACCTGAAATTTCTCAAGATAATTCGATTGATCAATCCATTGAGAATTTAGTTAAAGTCGACCTTGATGACCTAACGCATTTGGCTACCCAAAGTGCAAATCAGGTGGCCACTACAATATTGGCCAAGCAGACCATTTTATCAATCAGTGAAATGGAGAAAGAAATAAAGGTTCCATCTTCTTTATTACAAGATTTTGAAAAAAATGTTTCTCAAGAAGCAATATTATCAAATTTAGATTCTATTTCTAGGGCGAGCCCAGAGGACAATGTTACTTTAACTCTTAATGGATTTGAAAAATACTTAGGTTCAAATCCCGCCTACTTATTTAAGCCAGAGGAAGAATCTTTAGGGAAAATTTTCGATATTCGTAACACAGGTTGGCAAATCTTTTTTAAGCGAGCTGACTGGCCTAATCCCCGTGCAAGCTTTGCATTACCTGCCGCAGAATATGAGATTAGATTGGGATCTGAAAGAAGCAGATTTCTTATCCTGAGAGGTGAAGTGGTGAGAGTTTCGGAAACATCAGAAAGCAATACATCCATTCCTTCGTATTCGATGAGCCTTTCTCGGGCATGGTGGTTGGACGAAGACCAAGAACGAAAAGAGATCAATCTAGGTTTCTAGATTCCCAGAGAAGCAAAAATTAATGGATCAGGGACAAAAACATTTAAAGAACCGGTGACCAGTCCCCTGAGGGCCAATTCTTACTCTTAGGGCATGCATGCATTTGGGACAGTGTCCCACATATGCTGTTCCCTCCTTGTTTTTATATATTCTTCCGTAGGTTCCACAGTTTACAAAATGAATCCCCAGAAAAGACCGAGGAGAATTGGATCCGGAGGAGGGTCTTATGGGTCGGTCCCCATTCATGAATTTTATTCAGACTGGTTCTGCTGAAGACCACGAACTAGGCCATCAACCCGTTGACTCAAAATATGGGCCTGTACGGATAGACCGTCCTGCCCGTCAATTATTTCAGAAACCCAAGTTTTCACTCGTTCTTCAAAAAATTGGAGTTTTGCATGGGACTCAGGATTAGATGCAAGTGCTTT
>OMJS01000121.1 GCA_900299365.1 Opitutales bacterium | reverse complement strand
TTGGCGATCAGGGATGGGCAAATTATGGTACTCGGAGGATTTCAAGAGGTACAAACAGATGAAGAGCAATCTAAATACAATATATTAAGTGATATTCCCTATTTAGGGGAAAAGCTATTTAGCCCGAGTCAAAAAAAGTACACACCTACAGAATTAATGATTTTCATTAAGCCAACAATCATTGACCCTGAAAATCCTATGGATGATTTCAGTAACTTTAATGTTGAACGCATCGATAGCATGATGGAGCCCGAATATACCCCAATGTTTATTTCGCCTTCTGGTAAGATATTAGGTGAAAAAAAGAAAAAAGAGTCTCTTTCAAAACAGGATAAACCGTCTACTAAACCATCCCTTTGAGGTTCGAACATTATATTGTTTTGAAAATGTTGGCATTAGCGAACATTTTTGCCCCATGCCTAGTAGCTCAAAATAATCCTTTCTTGCGCCCTGGAGCTAATAAACCACAACCTCCAGTCGTACAAAGACCGACCCCGATCCCACCCAAGCCAATTCCTAGAAATCCAAATATTGAGTTTCGAGGATACTATGAATTTCAAGGACAGTGGAAACTTGCGTTATTTGACAAAGTAAAAAACCAAGGTTTTTGGCTGACCAAAGGAGAAACAATCGAAGGCATAGATGCGGAGGTGGAAAGTTTTAATCCTGAAACAGAGATCATAAAGCTTAGGGGGGGGATGACACTTTCACTAAAAGACTCAGATAAAACAGTCATGCCAGTGCCTAGTGGGCAGGTGAAGAAACCAGCTCCTCCTATTCCTGGAAAACCGGTAAATAAAGTACCCAAACCAGGCATTCCTCCCCCCAGAAGAAGGTAAGGTTTAGATATGATTGATGATCCTACAAGAGAAAGCACCGCTGAACAACTCTCGGATTCACACTCTTTCTTAATTGATTCAATGGAGTGGTGGTCAGGAATCTCCGACTTAGATCGGTTAAATGTGCTAAATAACCCCACCGAAGACCGGGCAAGAATACTTGCTTCCAAAATATCTCTAAGTATCGAGGAGACCATGGAGAAGATGTCAGAGTATACAGATATTCCTTTGGTTGAGAGTTTCGTTTTAAACGAAAACCCGACTAAGCTTATTCCTCTCCGTTTGATTCATAACTACAGTTGTATTCCCACGGATAAAAGTTCGGACGAAAAAATAGAATTGGTTACCGTATGGCCGCCAACCGAGCGTATGAGTCGTTGGGTTTACGCAGTATCTGGGCGTAAGCCAGTATGGAGATTGGGAATGCCGGAGAAAGTAATTCATTCAATTACTGAAAATTTTGGTATTGGTGCAGATAGCTTGGATGAATCAGAATTTGATCTGGATGAGGAAGAGGAGCAACAAGACGATATCGAAGACCAAAATGCTGCTATTATTAGGTTTGTAAACGAAGTCATTCAAAAAGCCGTCGTGGATCGGGCTACAGACATTCATTTCGAACCCCACAAGGAAACCCTGCAAATTCGTTATCGAATTGATGGGCAATTAGTGCCTGTGCGTGTTCCAGATAACTTGAGGAGCTTTCAGGACGCGATCATTTCCCGCATCAAGATAATGAGTGCGATCAATATATCGGAAAAGCGTAGGCCTCAGGGTGGTCGTATTACTTTTACGATGGGGCAAAGTGATCTGGATATCCGTGTGTCTACTTTGCCAACTCTTTATGGCGAAAGTATCAGTTTACGTTTGCTCAACGAGAAGTCGCAACCTCTCTCCATGCGTGAACTGGGACTGCATACACAAGATGAAAATAAAATTGTATCCATCTTGGAAAAGCCCCATGGGATTGTACTTGTTACTGGACCCACTGGGTCAGGTAAATCTACATCACTTACCGCATTCATTCGGAAAATACACAAGCCTGAGCGACGGATTATGACTGTCGAGGACCCAGTGGAGTATGAGGTATCCGGAGTAAATCAGACTCAGGTAAATTCCGAAATTGGTTTTTCTTTTGCCAGTGCATTACGGGAGATCCTTCGCCAAGATCCTGATGTGATCATGGTCGGGGAAATTCGTGACCGCGAAACCGCTGATATTGCCATACGTGCTTCACTTACTGGTCATTTGGTACTTAGTACTTTGCATACGAACGATGCTCCGGGAGCAATTACTCGCTTGATTGATATGGATATTGAACCGTTCCTGATTGCATCATCCGTAGAAATGGTGATTGCTCAACGATTGGTGCGTAGATTGTGCACATCTTGTGCGTCCCCTCAAAATATTTCAGAGACTGAACTTCAAGCGTCTTTATCCTTGCTTGAAATTGATCCTACAGAAGTTATTCATCTTGATAAAGTTTTGGAGGGTGCTGGTTGTAACAAGTGTCAAAACCTCGGCTTTCACGGTAGGGTAGGAATTTTTGAGCTCATGCGTATGAGTGATGATATTCAGAGTTTAATCATCAAGAGTGCATCCGCTCCTGAGATTAGAGAAGTTGCTCTCAGGCAAGGAATGACGACCTTGCAGCAGAGTGGTTGGTCTCAAATAAAGAGGGGATTAACCAGTCTCAGCGAAGTGATCAGGTATGCAGATATTTTTGCAGATGAAACAGGAGATGAATCTTTTACCTGATCTTATCCTATTTCACTAGATTTCGGAGGAACGCTTCATGGCAGATTTTGAATATGTTGCAGTTGATAAGAAGGGAAAGACTCGTACGGGTACCCTCAGTGCAAAAGATGCAAAGAGTGCACGAAGGAAGGCGATGCAGACTGGACTAACTGTGCTGAAGGTTAAAATGGCTGGTGCTAGCTTGAAACAAGCAAGTCCGAATAATCAAAAACAGAAAAAATTAACCCTGCGGACAAAATACAGCAATAAGGGTGAAGCCGTAGGGCTGGAGTTTTTGAAGCGCTTGCTTGAACTGCATGGTTCAGGGATGCCAGTTGCGGACGCGGTTAAACTATTGAATCATCGCCTGTCAGATCCTCAGCAAAGAACTCTTTCTGCAATTCTTTGGAAGGAGTTGGCAGAGGGAAGGACCCTTTCTCGGGCCATGCGCCAATTACCTGGTTATTTTAGCGAATCATCTACTTATGTAATCGAGGCAGGTGAGGCAACCGGTAACCTCGCTCCAATACTTAGCAAGATCATTTCCCATCTTGAAGAAAAGCGAGAAATCCGATCGAGGGTAGTAAGTGGAATGACCTATCCCTTATTTGTTGGACTTATGGCAATTGGTGTTGTTTTGTTCTTCCTTTTTTTTCTCCTCCCACAAATCCAGGAAATGCTTGCCTCATTGGGCGGAGAATTAAACTTAATGGCTCGAATTATGATCGATGGCTCAAATTTGGTTTTACTATTCGGCCCGTTTGTGGTGATCGGAATTTTGATAGGTTTGGGCATCACTCTTCAATGGAGTAAGACCGAAAAAGGAGGAGTTGCCTTGGACCGTTCTTTGCTCAGGGTTCCTCTTTTTGGGAATATTCTTTCCCTGTCTGAATTATTCCATTTGAGCAGTCTACTAGGCACCCTGATTTGGAGTGGTATTGGGTTGACCGAAAATTTGAAACTTTGTGAAAGGACTATCAAAAATCGTTTCTTAAGATCTTCATTCCGGTCTGCCCGTGTGCTGGTGAATGAAGGAAAATCTTTGCCGGATGCATTTCGTAAATTCAAACTTATGCCTGCGATGCAGCTCGATGTGATTGAAGTCGGAGAAAAAACAGGAAACCTCGGCAATAGTATGGATGATATTTCCAAAGCATTTCGCACTCAATTGACCAAGCGGATCAAAGTGATGACTAACTTGATTTCTGGTATGGCTCTTGGGTTTGCTTTTTCATTGGTTGCTTTGGTTGCCATTTCGATTGTTACCAGTATTTTTCAGGTCAGTAAGAGCATAAGTTATTAAGAATATGCCCATTTGGAAAACACAGATCTTCATGTTCATCATTTTATCTTTGATAATGGGTGGAAGTTGTTCACTGCAAGATGATACTAGTGTAGAGAAACCGCTAGACCAAGTATCCCAAAAGCTTTCCAGGGAAGCTCAAAAAGGAAGGTATGTTTTTGAAGATGGATCCTTGTATGAGGGAGAACTGGTGATGGGTGTGCCTGATGGTTTTGGCACAATCGAATTGGTTTCAGGAGATTTATACGAGGGACAATTTAAAAAAGGGATTTCAAACGGGTATGGGACTATGCGTTATAAAAGTGATCCAGAATTAGAAAAATACTCAGGAAATTGGGAAAACGGAAAAAGGACTGGTTTTGGTGCTTTAACCATGGCCGATCAGTCGGTGATGGAGGGGCATTGGCAAAATGGTGCTTTGCTTTACGGAGAATATAAAAGTAGCAGCGGTATAACGACCTACGGAAAGTGGAAGGAAGGTTCGGTTGTAGAAGGAAAATTAGCTTATCCAGACGGAGATCAATTTTGTGGTAAATTTAATCCTGACGGAACTTATCAATTCGGCACCTTAGTACTTGCAAATGGAGGAACTTATTTTGGTGATTTTGAAAATGGTTTTTATCATGGAAATGGTATTTTGATTGAAAATACAGGAGATATTTACACCGGAAAATTTTTGGAAGGAAAAAAGTCTGGTACGGGAATACTCAAAGATCTGGATGGATCTGTTTACTCAGGAGAATTTCTCGACGACTTACCTCATGGTAAGGGCAGGCAATCCGATCTTTCAGGAGTTGTCTATGTAGGGGCTTGGGAAAATGGATACAAAAGTGGTTCAGGAGTTTTAGATTTCGGGGATGGGACTTCTTACATTGGCGAGTTTGAAAATGGGCGAGCATCGGATGGTTTGTACGATTGGGGGGATGGCACTACCTCGCGTTCATACCAAGACGAAAATGGCGAGTGGCAGGATTTTGAGGAGTAGGTAAGGGAGCAAGATTCGGCGTTGCCAAAGCATCTTCCATTTAGGAAGATAATACTGTAATGTCTAAATTACCCAATTTTTCACTAAAGCTATGGGGTACAAGAGGTAGCATACCATGCCCGGGCCCTGCTACGGTGAAGTACGGTGGAAATACTACTTGTTTCGAACTCAATTGTGGTGATCGACGAATCATTATAGACGCGGGAACTGGAATTCGTTTGCTAGGAAAGAAGATTATGCTGGAGGAAGGTAATCTTCTAGATGCGGATCTTTTCTTCACCCACACTCATATGGATCACATACAGGGCCTTCCTTTCTTTGCACCTCTGTATAACCCCCAAAGTGATGTTCGTTTACACGCAGGGCATTTGGATGGAATTACCTATGACTTACAAGGTATTATTGGAACAATGTTGATGAAAGATCCCGTCTTTCCTGTACCGAGTTCATTGATCGAGAAAGCCTGTAGTTTTAACGACTTTGAATGTGGTAAAGTTTTCCAACTTGATGGAGGTATAAAAATCCATACTGCCCCGCTAAACCACCCAAATGGTGCCTGTGGTTACCGCATAGAATATCAGGGCAAAGTCATTGCGATTTGTACGGATACGGAACATTTTGAGGACCGTCTCGATGATAATGTTCTTTTTTTGGCAAAAGATGCTGATCTATTGATTTATGATGCTGCATATACCGATGAAGAATACCCAAAGTTCAAAGGGTGGGGTCATTCCACTTGGCAAGAGGCAGTTAAAATTGCCATAGGTGCTTCGGTGAAACAAACCTTGCTCTTCCATCACGATCCTTCACACAACGACCAAAAAATGGATGAAATTGCCGAGCTTGCTCAAAAAGAATTATCCACGGTAAGACCAGCGGTTGAGGGGGAGCTCATTAATCTCTGAACTTTTTAATATTCCTCTATAATTTTTCCCCCTTTGCCCTCATTTCTAATTACTTTTCCTAGGGGGGGAGCAAGCAAATGCAGGTTTCCAGTGCTGGAGATTTGGGCATCCAACCATTTATTTGGAGCAAGTAGAATCGAGCCACTCCCATAGTGTTGAATACTTGCATTATCCAAAAAGAATTCTTCGCCGAGCAATGATACATTGCCAAAGATTTTTGCATCTAGGTCTAAAGTTTCACGGCCTTTTAAAATAATATCCCCGCTACCTTCCTGACGAACAGTAATATTTTTGAACCGGGATTCGATCAAATGAAGTGAACCAGTGGAATTGTGATAAAGCTTCAATTCATTACCGGAAAGGTTCTTAAGGCTGACAGTAGAATTTTCTAGTAGCCTGAATTCTTCTAATTTATCGATAGAAACAATTACCTCAATGGGAAAAACCCTTTGCGCGCTTAATCGGAGGAGGGGGATTCGTCGAGAAAGTTCTAATGAATTATTAGCATCCAAGTATAATGTACGATTCTCAACTTTTGCGATTATGGATTCTATAATTTCGGAATCCGCAAAATACTCTACCTGTCGGTTTCTTTTTCCGGGTTCTACAAAAATAGTGAGAGCTCCCCGGGCCTCGATCTTATCGAAATGAAAGGAGAGCAATCTTTTTGATTGCATGGCAGCGTTTAGGTTCGGTCCCCCCCAGCCAATAACTAGCCAGAGTATATGGAAAAGAAGGGAAATAAAAATAGTGCTATAGCCTTTTTTTCTTCCCATATTTCCTCCTTTTAGCGGCGGGTTGTTTGCTAGGGAGAGTGCCTTCTTTCAAGAAGCTAATTTGATCCCGTAATAAGGCCGCTTTCTCAAACTCCAATTTTTTTACTGCATCGAACATTTCTTTTTCTAACTGTTTGACCAACTTCTTAACTTCTTGAGGAGAATTTTTTTCGGATACCAATAATTCGTCATCATTGTTTTCAGGTGAGGTCCTAAGGCTTTCTTGAACGGGTCGGGAGACACTTTGGGGAGTGATGCTATGTTTTTGGTTGTAAGCTAATTGTTTTTCTCTCCGGTATTGACATACATCCCACGCGGCTTGCAGAGACTTGGTCATTACATCCGCATAGAAAATAACCCTACCCAGTTCATGCCTTGCCGCTCTGCCCGCTGTTTGGATGAGACTGGTCTCACTTCTCAGGAAACCTTCCTTGTCGGCATCGAGTACAGCAACTAATTCGACTTCCGGAAGGTCCAGTCCTTCGCGTAATAGGTTGACCCCAACAATCACATCGTAAGCTCCTGCCCGAAGATTGCGCAAAATTTCCACCCGTTCAATCGCATCTACATCAGAATGGAGATATTCCACCTTGATCTCCCGCTCGCGTAAATATTCAGTAAGGTCTTCTGACATCCTTTTGGTAAGGGTGGTGACCAAGGCACGATTACCCCGAATGACCACTTTTTTTATCTCACCAATACAATCTTCTACCTGTCCCGAGATCGGGCGAATTTCCATTTCTGGATCGAGCAGTCCGGTTGGGCGGATTACTTGTTCTGCCACGACTGCACTTTTTTCAAACTCGATTTTTCCGGGCGTTGCGGAAACATAAATTGTCTGACCAGTAACCTTTTCAAACTCATCTGGTTTTAAGGGCCGATTATCCAGGGCAGATGGGAGACGGAACCCATATTCTACTAGCTTTTTTTTGCGTGAAAAATCCCCGTGGTACATTCCTCCAATCTGAGGAATGCTAACATGGCTTTCATCGATAAAAAGAAGGAAGTCATGAGGGAAGAAATCGATCAAGCACCAAGGACGCTGGCCGGGTTTTCGCTGAGATAAGTGACGGGAATAATTTTCTATCCCATTACAAAATCCAATTTCGCGCAACATTTCCAAATCATATTCGGTCCTCATCCGGATGCGCTGAGCTTCCAGTAAAAGGTTATCTTGCTCAAAACTTGCAACCCTTTCATCCAGTTCTGTTTCGATCGATTTACACGCTCGTTCTATTTTCTCACGCGTGGTCACATATTGGTTCGCGGGATAGATTTTGTAATGTTCATATGCGCGAATTGTTTCACCAGTTAAAATATCGAATTCTCGAAGGCTTTCAATTTCATCTCCCCAAAATTCGATTCGTATGGGTTGTTGTGCGTATGCAGGAAAGACATCGACTACATCTCCCCGCACCCGAAACCTGCCCGCCCTTAAATCCATATCATTACGGTTGTAAAGGCCAGACACTAACTTTAACAAAAGATCGTCTCTACTTATTTCTGCCCCTTGATTGATTTCTACGGAAAGGGCACGAAAATCATCCGGTGACCCAAGGCCGTAAATGCAGGATACACTGGCAACAACGATGACGTCGTTTCTACTGATCAATGATCCGGTGGTGGCTAACCGTAGACGTTCAATTTCTTCATTTATAGAAGAGTCTTTTTCGATAAAAGTATCGGTGGAAGGAACATAGGCTTCGGGCTGATAATAATCATAATAACTGACAAAATATTCCACGGCGTTATGGGGGAAAAAACTTTTAAACTCGGAATATAGCTGGGCAGCTAAGGTTTTATTATGAGAAATGATAAGAGCCGGCCTTTGTAGCTTCTGAATTACATTTGCCATAGTAAATGTTTTTCCCGAACCAGTTACTCCCAGCAGGGTTTGGTAATTATTACCCGCT
>OMJS01000120.1 GCA_900299365.1 Opitutales bacterium | reverse complement strand
CCAAACCGTTTCAGACTGTGGCTGAACACCTTCGACCGAGGTAAAGACAGCAACTGCACCATCCAAAACCCTTAGAGATCTTTCCACTTCTGCAGTAAAATCAACATGACCGGGAGTATCGATGATGTTTATCCTGTGATCGATTCCCGCAAAAGGCCCTTCCGAAGTAGTCCATCCACATGATATCGCGGCTGATGTGATGGTAATTCCACGCTCTCTTTCCTGCTCCATCCAATCGGTAGTAGCACTACCTTCGTGAACTTCACCAATTTTATGAACTACACCGGAATAAAAAAGTACTCTCTCAGTGCATGTGGTTTTTCCGGCGTCAATATGTGCTGCAATTCCTATATTGCGGGTATGTTCGAGAATCGTTTCACGACTCGATGAATTGGCGGAAGATTTTTCTAGAAGAGTGGTCATGACTAAAAAAAATTACCAACGCAAATGTGCAAAAGCTCTGTTAGCCTGTGCCATTTTGTGGGTTTCTTCTCTTTTTTTAACAACTGAACCAGTATTGTTGTAAGCATCGATAAGTTCATTGGCTAACGCTTCTGCCATGGGCGTACCTTTACGAGCAGAAGCAGCGTTAACAACCCAACGAAAAGCTAAGCTTTGCTGTCTTTCAAACGCCACTTCAACAGGAACTTGATAAGTAGCTCCACCTACTCTACGGCTTTTTACTTCGATCTTCGGACGAATATTTTCCAATGCTCCCAATACAAGATCAATGGGATTACCCTTTTCTAACTTTTCAGCCATTTTTTCGATTGCTGAATATACAACTCTTTGTGCAACCGATTTTTTCCCACTGAGCATTACGATATTGATCAAAGCACTGATGAGAGTGCTTCCGTGGCGAGGATCTGGAAGAACAGGACGCTTGTTTGCTTGACGACGACGAGACATAATTAGATCAACTTTTAGGTTTTTTTACTCCGTATTTGGATCTACTCCGACGCCTTTTTTCAACTCCTTGGCAATCTAATGTGCCCCTGACAATGTGGTAACGGACACCATTGAGATCTTTGACTCGACCACCGCGAAGTAGAACAATACTGTGCTCCTGTAGATTGTGCCCTTCGTCAGGAATATAAGCAATTACCTCATATCCAGTAGTGAGACGAACCTTAGCCACTTTGCGAACTGCAGAATTAGGTTTCTTGGGAGTTCGTGTAGTAACTTGTACACAAACACCTCTGCGGAATGGACAAGCCTTTAGCGCAGGAGACTTGGTCTTTGCTTTCTGCAAGCGACGGTTTTTTCGTACCAATTGATTTATCGTAGGCATAGTGCGAATTTGAGGGTAAAGGGTCTAAAGTAGATTGTTTTTCAAAGATTACAAGTCATAAATTTATCAATCAAATCAGGCAGTCATTGTCTCTGAAGTGGCAGAACCAAGACTGTCAACTTTAAGCCTTCTCCATTTTGGCAATCCTGTACCTGCTGGTATGAGGTGACCCATAATGACATTCTCTTTGAAACCATTAAGTTCATCTACCTTGCCAAGGGTTGCCGCATTGGTAAGAACGCGGGTTGTTTCTTGGAAGGAGGCTGCAGATATAAAACTATCGGTTTCAAGAGAGGCTTTGGTAATACCGAGTAAGATGGGTTCTGCTTCAGCAGGCTTTCCACCTTTTTGGGCAATGGACTCATTTGCGTCAAGAAAGGCAAACCTGTCTATTTGGTCGCCCCAAAAGAAGTCAGCGTCACCCGGGTCTGTTATCCTTACCTTGAAAAGCATTCTTGAAATAATAACCTCTAAATGCTTGTCATTAATAGTAACTCCCTGAAGGCGGTACACTTTTTGAATTTCTTCGATCAGGTATTCCTGAACAGCAGATGGACCAAGAATCTCGAGTATTTCATGGGGATCTTTGGCTCCCTCAGTAATTAGCTGTCCCTTATGAACAAAATCACCGTGTTGGACTAAAACATGTTTTCCATGGGGAATAAGATGTTCTTCAACTTGACCAGTATCTTCATTGGTAACCAGCAAGCGCTTTTTGGACCGGAGAGTACCAGCTTCCGTTATGATACCATCAATTTTGGCCATTTGTCCCACATTACTTTCCTTAGGTCTGCGTGCTTCAAATAATTCAGCAACGCGAGGTAGACCACCAGTAATGTCCTGTGTTTTGGATGCCTGACGGGGAGTTTTCGCGATAATAGAACCCGCATCAATTCGAGTACCCTCATCCACTGCAACTTGAGCTCCAGTAGGTACAGAGTAAGTGGCAAGTGCTTTTCCAGAAGTATCTTTGACAATTATTTGGGGATTGAGATCTTCCTTGTGTTCAATGACAACCATAGACTTACCACCAGAAGCATCCTTTTCCACTTTAGTAGTAACACCGGGTAGCATATCCTCAAACCCAATAACGCCCTTCTTTTCAGATAAAATCGGAATGTTGTAAGGATCCCATTGGGCAAGCAGGGTGGACTCTTCTACCTCTTCTTGATCCTTAAAATGAAGAAGTGCACCAGCGGGAACAGGATAGTCATCGATAATCCTACCATCTGCATCAAGCACTTGAATTGATCCCGTTTTATTAAGAGTTACTTGTTGACCGTTCGCCAAGGTGACTAACCGCAATCCAACAAATTTCAACCTTCCTGCTTTTCGGATATGTATAACAGGTTCTTCTCTTCCAGCACTTGCTATTCCACCAATGTGAAAGGTTCTCATTGTAAGTTGAGTGCCTGGTTCTCCGATTGACTGCGCAGCAATTATTCCAACTGCAGATCCCTGCTTCACTAAAGAATTAGTAGATGGGTCGATACCGTACTCCATAGAAGTCATACCGTTTTTAATACGACTCGAAAGAGGTGACATTACTCGAACCCGTGTTATGCCACAAGCATCCAAATTTTCCGCAATTTCTTCGGTAATAAGACTTCCTGAGGCGACGAGGGTTTCGCTTGGGTTGGATGGGTTTGCGATGTCTTCAGCTGAATAACGACCGATCACACGATCACGTAAAGGCACAATTTCGTTGTCTCCTTCCATAATCGCCTTTTTAACCATGCCGTCTCGCCTGCCATCATCCTGTTTCGCTATAACGCAATCCATCGCAACATCGCAAAGTTTTCGCGTTAGGTATCCGGCATCTGCAGTTTTCAAGGCTGTATCAGCAAGGCCTTTCCGGGCTCCATGGGTAGACATGAAATACTCCAAAACAGACAATCCTTCACGAAAAGAGGAGAGGATAGGTTGCTCGATAATTTCGCCAGAAGGTTTTGCCATCAAACCACGCATTCCACAAAGTTGCCTGACTTGCTGACGATTCCCACGGGCACCCGAGTCCATCATAAGATAAACTGGATTAATTGTATCTTTACCAAGGTTTTCATCAAGAGCAGTAAATACATTTTTTGCAATATCATCGGTAGCAGAAGTCCAAACATCGATAATCTTGTTGTGCCGTTCTCCACGTGTAATGATACCTTTGCGAAACTGGTCTTCAATTTTGTCGATTTCCTTTCTCGCAGAGATGATACGGTCCTTCTTTTCATCAGGAATGATCATATCAAATATACCAATCGAAATTCCTGCCTTGGTAGCCATATCAAAGCCCATTTCCTTGAGTTTATCCAATGCAACAATGGTGCTTTCTTTTCCGGTAAGGCGATAAGTCTCAAGAATTAAATCGCCCAGATCTCCTTTCAGTGCAGGCTTGTTAAAAAAACCTAAGTTTTCCGGCCAGATAGTGTTGAATAAAACCCGACCAACCGTAGTACGGACGACGCTTCTTCCAGAAATTCCGAAATGGGTTTCCTTGCCCTTGTCTGGATTCTGTAAATCTATCCAATCATGAAGTGATAATGCTCCATCTTGAAGAGCACTTAGTGCCTCCTCAAGGGACGCAATAAGAGGTAACCTGACATTTTCTTCAGGCATCTCCTTTTTGGGATTCATTGTAAGGAAATATGAACCAAGAACAATATCTTGAGATGGGGTCAGAATTGGTTTTCCGCTAGATGGGGAAAATATATTGTGGGTTGCCATCATCAATAACTTTGCCTCCATAATTGCCTCGACGGAAAGTGGCACATGCACAGCCATTTGGTCACCATCAAAATCAGCATTGTAAGGGGTACAAACCAATGGATGAACACGAATGGCATTACCCTCAATCAAAACTGGTTCAAAGGCTTGAATGGAAAGGCGGTGAAGGGTAGGGGCACGATTTAGCAGAACAGGGTGACCCTTAGTGACCTCTTCTAAAATGTCCCAAACTTCAGGTGACCTTGTTTCAATCATTTTTCGAGCACCACGAACTGTATGCACAAATCCTAATTCCTTTAACCTGCGAATGATAAAGGGTTCAAAAAGAATAAGAGCCATTTTTTTGGGCAAGCCACATTGGTGAAGCTTCAATTCTGGCCCTATTACAATCACAGACCTGCCAGAATAGTCTACTCGCTTACCGAGCAAATTTTGACGAAAGCGACCTTGCTTGCCCTTGAGCATATCACTCAATGATTTCAAAGGCCGATTTCCGGAACCCGTAATTGCACGCCCATGCCTACCGTTATCGAATAGGGCGTCAACTGCTTCCTGAAGCATTCTCTTTTCATTGTGAATGATCACATCGGGAGTTTTAAGCTGAAGAAGGTTTTTTAAGCGATTATTTCGATTGATAACTCTTCTGTAGAGATCATTAAGATCACTTGTTGCAAAACGACCACCTTCCAAAGGTACCAGAGGGCGCAAATCAGGTGGAATAACTGGTATAGACTCAAGTATCATCCACTCGGGAGAAGCTTCTGATTGCAAGAAACCCTTGATTACGCGCAAACGACTCGCGAGCTTCTTTTTCATTTGCTTGGATTTAGTATCATGAATTTGGTCGTAGAGATCTTCCAATTCATCTTGTAAATCAAGTCTGCTTAAAACATCACGAACTGCTTCCGCCCCCATTTTTGCTTCAAACTCGTCGCCATATTCATCCATTGCTTCTCTGTACTCTTTGTCTGAGAGGAGTTGACGATCTTCAAGGGGAGTGTTTCCAGGATCTGTAACTAGGTATTGTTCGTAATAAAGAACGCGTTCCAAGCTCTTGGCAGTCATATTCATGAGCAGTCCCAGGCGACTTGGCATACTCTTTAAAAACCAAATGTGGGAAACAGGTACAGCAAGCTCGATATGTCCCATGCGCTCCCGACGCACCCTAGATACCGTAACCTCTACTCCACAACGATCACAGACAACTCCCTTATACTTAATTCTTTTGTATTTTCCGCATGCACATTCGTAGTCCCGTACTGGTCCAAAAATCTTTTGACAAAATAAACCGCCAGGCTCGGGTTTAAATGTTCGGTAATTAATGGTTTCAGGGTTTTTCACTTCACCCTTTGACCAGGAACGAATTATATCAGGGTCGGCCACAGTTATGGATACGCGATCCATTGGCCCAACATCTACTCCAAGTGCTTCGTTTAATGCTTCTACGCTCATAATTTTTTTTCTTTAAGTGGAAAAGGTTTTAGGGAAGTAAATCAGGAAAATCACAAGCCATCTTCGCCACGGACGCGAACATCTAAGCAAAGGCTTTGCATTTCCTTCATTAACACATTGAAGGATTGGGGTGTACCGGCTTGCAGAGAATTATCACCCTTTACCAGAGACTCATAGATTTTTGTTCTTCCGAGAACATCATCTGATTTTACGGTGAGAATTTCTTGCAATGTGTAAGCTGCACCATAAGCCTCAAGTGCCCAAACTTCCATCTCTCCAAACCTTTGTCCTCCATACTGTGCTTTTCCTCCTAAAGGTTGTTGTGTTATGAGACTGTACGGACCTACTGCACGTGCATGAATTTTGCTTGTTACCAAGTGATTTAATTTCAGCATGTACATATAACCAACAACAATACGCTGGTAAAATGGCTCACCGGTACAACCATCGAAAAGAACACTCTTACCGTTGTCTGGCAATTCTGCCTCCTTTAAGTATTCCTGAATCCTCGTTTCTGGAATACCATCAAATATTGGAGTAGCTACTTTAAGGCCAAGCTTTTTGCACGCCCAACCTAGATGCGTTTCTAAAACCTGCCCAACATTCATTCGACTGGGCACTCCTAGAGGATTTAAACAAATCTCAATCGGCGTACCATCGGGAAGAAAGGGCATATCTTCTTCAGGAACAATTTTAGCGACAACTCCTTTATTTCCATGACGCCCAGCCATCTTATCACCGACACGCATTTTTTGTTTCTTCGCAATAAAAACCCGGACATTCTTGATGGCCCCTTGATCGATCGAGTCACCATGTTCAACCGCTTCAATTTTACGATCCTTATCGTCTTCCAGGTCTTGGAATTTCGACTCATAACTTTCGATAATCTCAAATACTTTAATCCTTACTGGGGAGGGAGGGATATCGATGAACCGATGAACTGATGCAAGCCTGCGGAGTAATGTTTTGGTTATCTTACGATTTGCCGGAATAATAATGTCCCCTGTTTCTGAATTAGTAACATTAAGAGGAATCTTTTCTCCAAGCAGAATGTTGGAAAGAGATTCAGTTAATTGAGCTCTTAAATCTTCAGTTTGGTTTCGGTAATCCTCCTTAATTTGTTTCATTTGGCGACGAAAATCAGAAGGCGATAATTTTTCCTGCTCCGCATCGGAACGACTGGATACCTTTATATCCATAACGATTCCCTGTGTGCCAGATGGAACACGAAGTGAACTATCTTTAACATCTGCTGCCTTTTCTCCAAAGATAGCACGAAGTAACTTTTCTTCTGGTGCTAGATCCGTCTCACTTTTTGGTGTGATCTTACCAACGAGAATATCCCCGGGTTTTACTTCCGCGCCAATTCTAACAATACCAAGATGGTCGAGGTTTCTAAGCGCCTCTTCTCCAGCATTAGGAATGTCTCTGGTAATTTCTTCAGGTCCTAATTTAGTATCTCTTGCAGTGACCTCGAACTCTTCAACATGAATGGATGTATAGATATCATCTTTAACTATTTTTTCCGAAATCAGAATTGCATCTTCAAAGTTATATCCTTTCCAGGGCATGAATGCTACGAGGATATTTCTTCCAATGGCAAGTTCACCGTTTTCGGTGCTGGCTCCATCGGCAAGTGCCTGACCTAACTTGACCTTGTCACCTTTGCGGACGATTGGTTTTTGGTTAAAGCAAGTACCAGCATTGGATCGGAGAAATTTTCGAAGCTCATAGCAATAGATTCCCCGCTTATGATCACTCCTGGGCTCTTTGAGGAAACGGGCGGGTAAGGATCCATCATCTGAAACCACAATGCGGTTGCCATCAGCAATCGCAACGACACCTTCGGATTCAGATATGGTTACGGTCTTAGAATCTTCTGCTACCTTGCTTTCGATTCCAGTACCAACAAATGGAGATTCTGTTTGTAAAAGAGGAACCGCTTGGCGTTGCATGTTAGCACCCATCAGAGCACGATTCGCATCATCGTGTTCGATAAAAGGAATTAGCCCAGCCGCGACAGATACCACCTGCTTGGGAGATACATCCATGAAATTAATTTCTCCGGGCTCATACTCCTGAACTTGGTCACGGTATCTACAAGTTGGCCGACCTTTAAGTTTAAAAGATTTTGGATCGATTTCACTATTGGCTTGAGCAATGATATATTTCTCTTCTTCAAAAGCATTTAAATAGACCACATTTTTGGGATTTTTATCAACTACACCCTCAGTAACTCGGTGGTAGGGTGATTGGAGGAATCCAAATTGGTCTATCTTGGCATAGGTAGACAATGTGTTAATCAACCCAATATTTGGACCTTCTGGGGTTTCAATCGGACAAATACGTCCGTAATGAGTGGGATGAACATCTCTAACTTCAAAGCCTGCTCTTTCTCGGTTCAAACCACCTGGTCCTAGGGCAGAAAGTCGTCTCTTGTGTGTCATCTCTGCAAGTGGATTTATTTGATCCATAAATTGGCTAAGTTGACTTCTTGCAAAAAAATCACGAATGACGGTTGTAAGGGCTTTGGGGTTAATCAATTTTCCAGGGGATAAACTTTCAACCCCTTGATCATAAAGCGTCATGCGTTCACGTACTACTCTTTCGGTGCGTGCTAAACCACTACGACAGACATTGGCAAGCAACTCACCAACAGTACGAACACGTCGATTTCCAAGGTGATCAATATCATCTATGCCCATATCAAAAATTGAGCCAGCATCTTCGCGTGCCATTTGTTCATCTGTCTTGCCTCTCTTCAAGCCAGTTAACTTCCTCGTTGCTGCAACTAAATCTTCCACAGTCGTTACGCGCACTTCTAGAGGGGTGTCTAACCCTAATTTTAAGTTGAGCATGTGACGACCAACTTTGGCCAAATCGTAACGCTTAGAGTCTAAAAATAAACGGTTAATTAAAGCTTCTGCATTTGCCTTGTGAGGAGGTTCTCCGGGCCGCAGTTTTTTATAAATTTCCTTAAGCGCCTCTTCCTTGTTTTTAGAGCTATCTTTTTTTAGACAACGGATAATCGCACCATCATCTACACTGGTATCAATGGCTCGAAGATTTTTTTCTCCAGCTTTAACAAAGGCACGGAGATAGGTTTTTGTTAATGGCTCAAAAGCTTTTGCCAAAACGACCCCCTTGGCCCGGTCAAACATTGGCTCTACAAGTACATAATTTGAGACATTTTCTTTTTGAATTAATTCATCGATTGACAGGGTTTCAATGTCGTAGAAAAGATCAATTATCTTTTGATCAGAATCTTTATCTTTCTCTGGGTCCCAGTCCATTAAGGCACGAAGAAAGGTAGTAATGAGAAACTTTCTTCTCCTTCTTCTTCTATCCAAATAAACATAGAGTAGTTCATGCTGATCGAACTGGGCTTCAATCCAAGTTCCACGATCTGGAATAATTCTGAAGCCATGCAGAGTTTTTCCACTGGTATGAATAGATTCCTCGAAACTTACACCTGGTGAACGATGTAACTGGCTTACGACAACTCGTTCAGCCCCGTTGATAATGAAAGATCCTCTCTCAGTGATGATGGGCAATTCGCCCATGAAAATTTCTTCTTCGCTGTAAAAAGGTTTATTCTGACCTTCAACTTCTAAACGCAACCTTAGTTTGACCTGTAATGGGGCGGAGTAAGTACATTTTTGATCAATACATTCAACCTCTGTAAGCTTGGATTCACCAATTGAATAATTGACATACTCGAGCCTGGACTTTTCGTCATAGCTAAGGATTGGGAAAATCTCACGAAATACAGCCTCTAATCCGTCATGTTGTCGGTGCGTTGAAGGAACATCTCTTTGAAGAAAGTGATCAAAGGAATCAACTTGGTTTTGAATAAGATTGGGCGGGTCAATGACTTCCTGTAATTTCCCGAAGTTTTGTCTTTTCGTGTATTCCATGACTTGTTTTTGGATTGAGAGGATCTGGGGGAGAACAATAGAAACGGAATAGCCGCCAAGTAAATACCGGGCGGCTATTCCAAATAGTTTAGTGCAATCGAAACATTACTTGATTTCTGCTTTTGCACCAGCAGCTTCAAGTTTCTTGGCAACTTCTTCGGCTTCTTCTTTCGCTACACCTTCCTTGACTGGTTTTGGTGCACCCTCTACCAATTCTTTGGCTTCCTTTAATCCCAGTCCTGTGATAGCACGCACTTCTTTGATAACTGCGATTTTATTACCTCCAAGTTCAGATAGAATTACATCAAATTCTGTCTTTTCTTCAGCAGCTCCTCCATCACCGTCTCCACCGCCGGCAGGGGCAGCAACAGCAACGGCAGCCGGTGCAGCAGCACTCACGCCCCATTTCTCTTCGAGCTCTTTTACGAGATCGGCGATTTCTATGACTGATTGACCACTGAGCCAATCGATTACTTGTTCTTTTGTTATATCTGACATAATTAGTTACCTCCTTGCCTGAATAGCATTAGTACCATTTTGGCTTTTAAGAGCGATGCTCCTAATATCTTCTAGGTTGGTGGTTAACGGTTGATGGGTTAAATGGGACTTTTTAGAGACCCGAAATTAGTTATTCTCCTTAGCTTTTGCCTGAAGAACATTGAGTAAACCTTGGGCAGGTTTATTTAGAATGGTTACAACTTGGACAGCAGGGCTATTGATCAAGGATAAAAGTTGTGCCCTGATAACCTCGAGACTTGGAAGTTTTGATAATTGGACAACCTCGTCGGCGGAGAGCATGCGATCACCCAAAACACCACCCTTGACTGCAACTTTTTCGGTTTTTTTAAAATACTTACCTAAATCTTTTGCCACCCCAGAGGCATCATCTCCGCCCACAATAATAGCTGTGTGACCCGACAATAATTCGGATAAGTCAGGGAGGTCTTTTCCTTTTGCTGCCAGTCTTAGTGATGAATTCTTGACTACATGAAATTCGGCACCACGTTCTGCAAGCTTAGATCGGAGTTCAGAAGTTTGCTCAGAATTGATTCCTTTGTAATCGGTGAGGAAAAAATAAGTCGATTTTTCCAAATGTTCGCTTGCTTCGCGGATAAGATACTCTTTTTCAGGTCTCATGAGATAATTTTAGAGGCGGGTGTGCTAATTGTTTTCGATTTGCAAACTTGGGCTCATCGTACTGCTGAGATGAATACGTTTAATAAATTTGCCTTTAAATCCTTCAGGGCGAGCAGCATTTACAGCAACCAAAGCAGCTTCAGCGTTTTCTGCTAATTTGGAAGCATCGAAGGAACGCTTACCCACAAGAACTGACATTGCCCCGGACTTGTCCATTTTGAATTCGACTCGTCCAGATTTGACTTCGGTAATGGCTGAAGCGATATCGTCAGTAACTGTACCTGCCTTTGGGGTAGGCATGAGTCCACGGGGGCCAAGAACCCTCGCAATGCTCCTCACCTCTTTCATGGCACTAGTGGAAGAAAGAGCTACATCAAAATCTAGCCATCCGTCTTTAACCTTCTTCACAAGATCTTCAAGCCCAGCATAGTCTGCACCGGCTGATAATGCCTCTTCTGGATTATCAGTAAAGACAAGAACTTTTATCTTTTTGCCGCTTCCGTGAGGAAGATTAACGGTTCCTCGAACCGCTTGTGAACTTTGTTTAGGGTCAACCCCTAAAGAAATTGACACCTCAACGGATTCATCAAATTTTGCTGGCTCAAAATTGTTTAAAATTTCGATAGCATCACTAATTGAATAAGAATCAACAGATTTCTTTTCTAATGAACTTTTGTAACGTTTACTGCGAGATTTCATAAAAATTATACAACTTCGATACCCATGCTTCGTGCAGTGCCTTCAATTATACGACATGCTGCCTCATCGCTATTTGCATTTAAGTCATCTTTCTTAGTGTTAACAATTTCCAGAACTTGATCCTTGGTAACTTTACCCACTTTATCTCGATTGGGGATAGAAGAGCCTTTAGCAAGTCCTGCAGCCTTTTTCAATAAAACTGAAGCAGGCGGAGATTTGAGGATAAAACTAAAGGAACGATCCGCGTAAACGGTTATGACAACCGGAAGAATTAACCCAGCCTTATCTTTTGTCTTGGCGTTAAACTCCTTGCAAAAGCCCATGATGTTAACACCTTGAGCTCCCAAGGCGGGTCCGACTGGCGGAGCAGGATTAGCCGCACCAGCAGGTAATTGTAACTTAATTTGACCAACAGCTTTTTTAGACATAATAATTATTCTTCTTCGGCTTTCTCAACTTGCCAAAATTCTAATTCTACAGGAGTGAATCTTCCGAATATAGATACTGAAACTTTTAACTTTCCTTTTGCGGCATCAATCTCGTCAATCTCTCCAGTTAAGTTTAGGAACGGACCATCCAAGATTTTAACAACTTCGCCCACAGAGAATTTAACTTTGGGAACTTCTTTACCAGCCGCATCTTGTACCTGTCTTAAAATTCTACCAATTTCGTGCTCAGCGAGTGGGGTAGGGTTATCGCGGCCGATAAAATTAATAACTCCATCTGTTTCTTTAATCTTGTACCAAGGATCTTTGAGCAACATCCCGTGACGATCAAAAAGTTTCATCTCGACAAAAACATAACCAGGATAGAATTTTCTATCCCTCTGCATTTTTTTGCCATTTTTAACCTCAGATATAGTTTCAATTGGAACAAGGACTTCTTTTAAACAGTCTGCAAAGTCCTCATCTTCTTCTTTGTACTTACTAAGATACCGCCTTACTTTATCTTCGTGATTTGATAAACACTGAAGTGCATACCATTGATGTTGTGATACAGAGGTTTCGCTCATAGCAAGGGCACAAAATTAGTTCCTTAGTAGTTGAGTGGCGTACTCAATCCAATTAGACAACGAGAAATCAGCTACAGATATAAATAGTCCCAGAATAAAAACTCCAGCAACAACAACCGCAGTGGACCCTCTGAGTTCAGGGAAATCTGGCCATGTCGCTTTTTTGAGCTCGGACATGGTTTCTTTATAAAATGTTCTAACTTTCGAAAAAGGATTCAAGGAATTTAAGGATAATAGATGGGTTGGTGGCGGGAGAAGAGGGACTCGAACCCCCAGCCTACGGTTTTGGAGACCGGTGCTCTACCAATTGAGCTATTCTCCCAACGCAACCAATTAAACAACGATATTATGCAATCTCGGAAATGTTTCCTGCACCAATAGTTTTACCACCCTCACGAATGGCAAATCTTTGACCAGGTTCCATAGCAATTGCTTTTTGTAATTCGATGTTAACCGCTAAGTTGTCTCCAGGCATTACCATTTCAACACCTTCGGGCAATTCAACAATTCCAGTTACGTCGGCAGTGCCAAAAAAGAATTGGGGTCGGTAGCCTTTAAAGAAAGGTGTGTGCCTACCTCCTTCTTCTTTATTAAGAACATAAATTTGTGCTTTTGCTTTTGTATGGGGCTTGATGCTTCCTGGAGCTGCAAGAACATGCCCTCTTTGGATCTCATCTTTTTCGATGCCACGAACCAAAATACCAACATTGTCACCAGCTTGACCTTGACCAAGTTCCTTGCGAAACATTTCGACACCCGTACAAGTGGTCTTTTTGTTATCGCCCAATCCAACAATTTCAATTTCCTCGCCGACTTTTATAACTCCACGTTCAATACGACCAGTCGCAACAGTACCACGTCCAGTAATTGAGAAGACATCTTCAACGGACATGAGAAATGGTTTTTCTGTGTCTCGTACAGGTTCTTCAATTTCGGAATCAATTGCTTCCATTAACTTCTGAATTGCTGCAAGTCCAAGTTCTCCCTCGTCATTTTCAAGAGCTTTAGTAGCGGACCCACGAATAATTTGTGCGTTATCGCCATCAAATTCGTATTTGCTTAACAGGTCTCTGATTTCCATGTCGACAAGTTCGAGTAGCTCCTCATCGTCTCCGGTCATCAAGTCACACTTATTTAAAAATACGACGAGATTTGGAACATCAACCTGACGGGCAAGTAAAATGTGCTCGCGAGTTTGGGGCATAGGTCCTGTAGTAGCGTCTACTACTAAGATAGCACCATCCATTTGGGCTGCACCGGTAATCATGTTTTTAACGAAGTCTGCGTGTCCTGGACAATCAACATGGGCGTAGTGACGGGTGTCAGATTCATACTCGACATGGGAAACTGCGATAGTAACGATCTTTGAAGCGTCCCGTACTGTACCGCCTTTAGCAATATCTGCATATGTTTTTACTTCCGCTAATCCTTTTCTGGCTTGTGCGTGGAGGATAGCAGTTGTAAGTGTTGTTTTACCATGGTCGACGTGACCGATAGTACCAACATTGACGTGAGGTTTATTGCGTTCGAACTGTTCTTTGGCCATTGGTTTGACTTTTTGTTAATGATATTTGGTGGAGCCCACGAGCGGATTTGAACCGCCGACCTCGTCCTTACCAAGGACGCGCTCTACCGACTGAGCTACATGGGCGGAAAATCATGGGGTTAGAATTGTGAGAAAAGGAATCAAAATAGATCAATTCTTACCTCTGTCAAGAAAAGACTAGAGGCACTTACAGAACGATTGAGCTTGAAACATCGTGTTTCTTTTGGTTTGTTGTTTTTTTTGTGCGGGCGTAGCTCAGCTGGTAGAGCACCACCTTGCCAAGGTGGATGTCGAGGGTTCGAATCCCTTCGCCCGCTCCATTATTTTAGTTGTTCGAAAACACCTGATTTACATGCAAGAATATTCTCAAAGTTAGAACATTCTACATTATGTACCTCTAATCCCGCCCCTCGCAAAATAGGAATTAGCGGAAGAATATCAAAGGGCTTTAAGTTAGTATCAGCCATTAATTCGGCTTTGCCAATACACACAAGATAATATCCAAAGCAATCGCCCCAAGTTCTTGCCGAAGCACCGTATTTCAAGGCAGATTGCCAATATGAATTAATCGGAGATTTTTCAATCGTTTGTTGATCAGTGGTTAAAATCAATGATTTTTTCCATGATTGATGAGGTGTTGGGGCAATTGGCTTACCATCGTGTAATGCAACAGATCCATCTCCACTTATCCATGTATCTCCAATCAATGGTAAGCGCATAAAACCATATAATGGTTCATCATTTTTCAAGAGACCAATTAATGTTCCGAATAATGGTACACTTTTAGTGTAACCAAATGTTCCATCGATTGGATCAATGATCCATTTGATTTTAGCTACATCATTGTAACTCTCCCTTTCTTCTCCCAAAATTCCATGCTCCGGAAATTTTTCTTTAATGACTTTTCGAATCCTATCTTCTATGTATAAATCAGTGTCAGTTACTTCTGTACCGTCACTTTTATAGGTGTAGTTAAATTCTAAGCTTGGGTATGGAAAGTTATCTGCAATAAAATCAGTTACACCAACACAAAAAGCTGAAAACTCTTTATATGAAAGCATCACAATTCAAGCAGGGGAGGGTAATTGATTTTGAGGGAACAAGAAAGAAAGGTGTAAAACAAGCTTCAATT
>OMJS01000119.1 GCA_900299365.1 Opitutales bacterium | reverse complement strand
CAGCCGAGCAGAAAAAGATTCTGGATCGATGGATCAAAGAAGGTGCTCAGTATGAAAAACACTGGGCATTTGTTGCTCCGATAAAAAAACAGGTGCCTCAGGTGAGAAAGCCTAACTGGGTACGTAATCCGATTGATGGTTTTATTTTATCAGAGCTTGAGCGTAGAAACCTTGAACCCAGTCCGGAGGCAAAAAAAGAGGTTCTGATCAAACGCCTCTATGCCGACCTGGTCGGGTTGCCTCCCTCTCCGGAAGAAGTGGATACTTACATGAACGATACCTCCTCAGATGCGTATGAAAAAGTGGTCGATCATTTGCTGGCCAGCCCGCATTACGGAGAGCGAATGGCTATGGAATGGCTGGATGCCGCCCGCTATGCCGATAGCAATGGTTTTCAGTTTGATGGTGAAACCTATCAGTGGATCTGGCGGGACTGGGTGGTGAAGGCCCTCAATGAGGACATGCCATTTGATAAGTTTACCATTTGGCAGCTCGCGGGAGATCTTCTTCCTCATGCCACGATTGATCAGAAGATAGCCAGCGGGTTTAACCGAAATCATTTGAATAATGGGGAGGGTGGAGCGATTCCGGAAGAGCAACGCTTTGTGATTCTTTTTGACCGGATGGATGTCACCTCCACCACCTGGCTGGGCCTGACCATGGCCTGTGCCCAGTGTCATGATCACAAGTATGACCCCATTACTGCAAAGGACTACTATGGCATGATGGATGCCTTCAATCATGTTTCTGAAAGCGGACGTCCTGGCCAGCAGTCTAAAAGGGTGCGAGTGGCGGCACCCTTCATTGAGCTACCCACGGAAGAAAATAAATTAAAAATCAAGGAGTTTGAGGATCGTATTGTCAGGCTCAGGCATCAATCGAATGGGAATTTTGAAGTAGATGAGAAGGCCAAACCCTTGCCCTCCCGGAGCGGACCAGTAAGAGCTAGATTTGTACGTGTGACCAACAATACGCCAAAGGGAGTTTTGCACTTGGCCGAGGTGGGGATTTATCATGCGGGCAAAAACTTGGCTTTGTCTTCCAAGGCAAGCCAGAGCAGTCAATTCGAGGATGCTTCCGCGGATCGGGCAATCGACGGAAACACCGATGGCTCTTTTGGTAAAAAGTCTGTCAGTCATACCAATAATGAAACCAAGCCCTGGTTGGAGATTGATTTGGGTGCGGAAAAAGAAATCGATCGGATTAAAATCTACAACCGCCGGGACAGGTTGGAAAGCAGGCTTAAAGATTTTTGGGTGGTTGCCTATGATGAAAAGCGGCAACCCGTTTGGGCAAAAAGAGGGGAATCCGCTCCGATGCCGCTTTGGGAAGTAGGCTTACCCGCTTCCTTTGAGGAATTTACTCAAGAGCAAAACCGCAGCCTGCAAACCTTTATTCAGCAAAATGATCCCAAGAAAATAGAAGCCTTTAAAAAACAGATCAAAAAACTGGAAAAACAATTGTCTAATTACAAGGGTGATCAAGTGCCTAAGGTCATGGTGATGGACGATGCCAAGAAGCGAAAAACTCATATCCTAAACCGCGGAGAATATTTAAACAAAGGTGAGGAGGTTTCCTTTGCCACGCCCGCATTTCTTCCTCCGATGCAGGAGGGCTTACCTAAAAATCGACTTGGTCTGGCCAAGTGGCTGGTTTCCCGTGATAACCCTCTTACCTCGCGGGTACAGGTTAACCGGATGTGGCAACGATTCTTTGGAGTCGGCTTGGTCAAGACCTCGGAAGACCTGGGAGTGCAAAGTGAATATCCAATTCATATGGACCTGCTCGATTGGCTGGCGGTGCAATTTCAGGACTTAGGGTGGAGCCAGAAGAAGATGTACCGGCTCATTGTCACCAGTTCGGCCTACCGGCAGTCCAGTCGGATGAATGAATGGCACCGGGAGAATGATCCGGACAATCGGTTGGTAAGTCGTGCCAGCCGGTTTCGTATGCCCTCGATGGTTCTTCGGGACTGGGCACTTGCTGGTTCTGGATTACTCGCGAAGCGTGTTGGAGGAACGCCGGTATTTCCCTACCAACCGGAAAAGGTATGGGAGGCTCTGGCCGTTAATAAGAATCGAAACTTTGATTATCCAAAATCAGTAGGCGATGATCTTTACCGGCGTAGTCTTTACACCTTTTGGCGTCGCACGATTGGACCGGTCAACATGTTTGACTCCTCCAACCGTCAGGCTTGCAGTGTCAAACCGGGGCGGACCAGTACGCCCCTTCATGCACTTACCACCTTGAACGATCCCACCTGGGTCGAAGCATCCCGTGTCCTTGCTCAAAAGGTAATGGGGGAGAAAGAGGCTCTGGATGAACGATTACAGTATGCATTCCGTCTGATTACTGCTGGTAGACCATCATCCTTCAATCTCGAAATTCTTGGAGATATTTATGAGGAGCAACTGGAAGTTTTTATGGAAAACCCAAATGAGGCTAGGCAACTCTTGAGTGTTGGTGAAAGCAAAAGGGACGAGCAGCTTTCTCTGGCTGAACATGCCGCTCTAACTACCACCTGCCTGGGTATTCTCAACCTCGATCAGGCTCTTAGTCGCGAATGAATTTTTCATGAATGGAATAAATCAACTTTCGTTAATTCAACAGGAAACAAGGCGTAGTTTTTTGGGCAAAGGCTCGACCGGGATTGGTCTGGCGGCCCTTGCCGGATTGCTTAACCAGGACCGGGCTTTGGGCACAACCATTGGAGATTACAGTTTTCCCAATTTCACGCCCAAGGCCAAGCGGGTAGTCGTTCTTTGGCAGGGTGGGGGACCTTCCCACATCGACTTGTTTGACCCCAAGCCCAAACTTAAGGAAATGGCTGGCAAGGATATTCCTGCTTCCGTCCGCGGGGATACCCGCCTGTCCACCATGTCCTCAAATTACAAGGCGTGGCCCTGTGTTCCAGAGATTAAGCCCTATCAAAAGTATGGACAGTGCGGCACGGAAATGAGCACGATGCTCCCCCATATTGGCAGCCTTGCCGATGACCTCTGCATTGTGCGCAGTTTGAATACCGAAGCGGTCAACCATGCCCCTGGGGTTACTTTTTTCATGACAGGATCGCAAATTCCTGGCCGTCCCAGCATGGGGTCGTGGTTAACTTACGGATTGGGTAGTGAGTCCGAGGATCTACCCGCTTTTGTGGTCATGACATCGACCGACAAAGGAAAAACCTGTGGTCAGCTCTTTTACGATTACTATTGGGGCAGTGGATTTTTACCTAGCAAACACCAAGGAGTAAAATTCAGTAGCACCGGTGCACCGGTTCCTTACCTCAATAACCCGGCGGGGGTTTCACGGGCGGGTAGGCGATCTTTGCTCGATAAACTGGCCAAACTCAACCATGCCCACCATGTAGAGTATGGAGACCCAGAGATTCAGACGCGCATATCCCAGTACGAAATGGCTTTTCGTATGCAGGCGAGCGTGCCTGAACTGCTTGATTTCAAGAAGGAACCCGAACATGTGATCAAACGCTATGGTCCCGATGTGGAAGTGCGGGGAACCTTTGCCAATAATTGCCTGACAGCTCGTCGATTGCTTGAGCGGGGAACCCGTTTTGTTCAGTTGATGCACTCCGGTTGGGATCAACACAGCAACTTGTTCACCCAGTTGGAAAAGCAATGTTTTGATACCGATGCTCCTTCCGCTGCTCTTATTCAGGACCTTAAAGACCGGGATATGCTTAAGGACACTTTAGTGATTTGGGGGGGAGAATTTGGACGCACTCCCTTTGGTCAATACAACTCGGGGGATTCCAAAAAACCGAATGGCCGGGATCATTTTGGTCGGGCTTTTAGCTGGGTGATGGCGGGTGGAGGCATCAAACCAGGTTCAATCTATGGGGAGACTGATGAATTTGGGTGGAATATTACCCAGGGGCGGATACATGTTCATGACATGCAGGCGACCATACTTCATCTTTGTGGGATCGATCATGAAAAACTGACCTTCCGCTACCAGGGCAGACAGTTCCGCCTGTCCGATGTGCATGGCCATGTGGTCAAGGGTCTCCTTGTTTGAATCATTTCTGCATGAATAAATCCACCATCCAAAATATCTTCTGGGATGTGGATGGGGTATTGGCTGATCTCAACTATGCTTATTATCATTTCCTTAAAGGCCACCCCAATTATCGGGATCAATACAAAGGTTTAACTTGGGAGCAACTTCCTGAAGTCCTACCCATTGTTCCCGAATATGGATCTCTGGAATTAAAGACCCATCCAGAACATGGAGAGCAGATGGATCGAGATTTTTGTGCCGACCAATCCTTTTTCCGTAACCGTCCCCTTTATCCGGGAGTGATTGAAACACTCGAAGAACTTAATGAACTTGGGTATCGCCAGTTCACGATGTCCGCTACTTTTGATGTGGAAAAGAAAAAGGCTTACTTGGAAGACATTCTCGCTCCCGTCACCGACTTTCTCACCATTGAATGTGTAAAGCACGGAAAGTTCATGCAGGACACGGCCAAGAAGGACAGCCTGCTGGCCTGCTATCAAAAATACGACTTACTTCCAGAAGAGACTATCCTGGTGGATGACCGCATATACAATCTCCATGCAGCGATCGATTCTGGAGCTCATCCCATTCGTATGCGATGCGACTTTACCACGGATCTACCAGCTGAACTTTCTTGGATCCCTGAATTTCCAGATGTTCAGGCTTTTAAGCAATGGCTGGTTTAGAAGTAATTTAATTTTGAACGGCTTGAAGGTCCATTAATCCTGTCTCCTCTTGGACGATGCCCCTAAAGTAGCTCGATAGTCCATAATTCCTTTTCCATTTGATCATCTTAATTGATGATGCTTATCCTTGAACGAAACCCTGCAATCCTAATGAAAATTCTATCCCTTTCTTTTTCTTTGGCTTTACTCGTTCTTACTAGTACAGGTTCTTTGTTGGTTTGTTCTCTCCATGCAACTCCGCCACCCCGCCAATTGTTTCCAAAGTTTGAAGCACCCGGGGCGGAGGTGCAGCCGGTTGCTTATGCCAAGACGATCCCGCTCCCAAGTCTTATTCAGAAACTCCAGAGTCTGGCAAACGAGGTACAGCCACAAAATAATCAGGCTCAGCTTTTGCCTGTACTTATTGGAGCTTTTCTTGGCGATCCCACCCTTTCTTCCGTGTCTCCAGATCATTCTAGCACCGTCATTCTCTTTGATGATTTTCAGGAAAAAAATGCCACGATACTCGGAGTGTTTAAATTAGATTCAAACAGCCCGATACCTGCTCAAATTAAAACCCAAGGATTATCCGTTAAGGAAATCGAGGGTTGGACAATGGTTAGCAATAAGCTTGGGTTGTTTGAACAAGTAAAGGACTGGTCTTCGATTATCAGGCTTGCCGAGTGGCAGCCTCCCACTACGTTTGAGTTTGGTTGGCTGCTTAATACCTTCCATGATGATTTGTTCGATCAAATGAATCACCATGTTCCCTCACGTTCCAAAGATGAAGGCCATGTTATAAATCTTCTTTTGGAAGAGTTGACCAATGTGGAAGCGATTACATTCTCGCTGTCTCTTCTGGAAAAAGAGGTTGTTCTTAACTTGAGGGTGTCGGCCCGGGATGGCACGGAACTGGACAAGCTTTTCTCCTCTTTGCCCCCTTCTCAAAATCTTGACTGGGAAAAAGGAGTTTCCCAGTTTGTGCAAAGCGGTGGATGGATGGAGGGAGTGACGAATCTAAACATTGCTTCTCATGCAGTGTACCTCGAGTATCTTCTCGTCAAATTGGAAAAGGGATTAAAGGACAAAGAGATCAAGCAATTTGTTTCTTCGGTTTTATCCATGATTCGAAAGGGAGCCAAACTCTATTCGGGCCATTCGGCTATCAGTTATCGTGATCTTGGCGATGGGGATCCACTGGGGTATGTGCAAGTAGGATCCACCGAAGCTTCGATTGGTGATTTCAAGGAGTTACTTGCTGAAACCAATACTTTTTTTAATCAAGAAGCCTTCTCCGGTGCGGACGCGCCTGATTGGAAACCAAATTTTGTGGTGAAGGAGGCCAAACCAATCGATGGCACGGAAGTATTGTTTGTAAAAGTAAACCTAGAACGAGAAACGAAGGGCTCCAAAGTTTCTTCCTTTGCCAACCAAAACCTATATTACTGCGTTCATGAGGGAAAATCCGTAACGGCAACCAGCAGGAAGGCCTTGAGGAAAAGCTTGCGGGCGGTTAAGTCGCGAACGCCATTGAAAAATAATCTTTCCAAGAAAATTATCTTAGGTCCTCAGCATGCGGCTGCATGGCAGTTGGATCTTTTGGGTTATGGAGAGTTGATAGGGAATGTGTTAAATGAGAGTGGCTTAAACCTTAGTCACTGGACTCAGGCAATAGATCAGGCCGAAAAGATGAATATTCCTCCGATTTCTGGCAATGTGGGGCATGGAAATGGTCAGTATTTTTTGGAAACGAGCATTCCGGTAAAAACAATCCGGGCGATTACGGAATTAGGCTCTCCTGCCTACATCAAAAAGGCAAATGAGATACGCGAAAAATCTAATGCCCGTGAGGCTAAGGAATCCCTCTCCCCAGATTCCGGCAAAAGCAAAAAGCAAAAAGCTCCTTCGAAAAACTGAAGGAAATTGCTTAGCTTGTGACTGGCTTTTTAGAATTTCTTCTTGGGCTTCGAAAACCGGCTTAGTCGCAAAGACTTAAAACGCTACCTCCTAAAACTCCCTCTGAGCTTAACCGGTTCTGACTTAAAATAGCGGGGGATGAACGGCCAGTCCTCGGTAAGAAAATAGGCATAGGTGCCATCCGGAAAGTCTTTGGTTACCGTATATCTGCCGTTGCATTGGTCCAAGTCTCCCCATCCGGCTACATATTCATAATCCCGGGCAAAAGCACCGTCATGAGCTCCGCCTGGGTTTTCTGGTGAACCTTTCCGCTTTCCTGAAATCAATCGATAACTGGATCGTAGTTTTTTGACGCCTGATTTTGGTTCTTTTGCATCCTTGTATCCATAGAGAGCAAAGATGGGATGTCCATCCATGGCCCAACCGATCAAAGGGGAATGAGCACCTTCTTGAACACCCAGTTGGTCGAGTAAACCTATGGGTAAGCCATGATAGTGGTAGGAACCATTGGGCTGAACATGGCCATGATTCTCATCCAGTCCTAGGGGTACAGCTCCCCCAAGAGCCTCATAATTCCAGTCCGCACGACGGTCGCCCAGATAGAACTCTGCGGTGCCGGGATCGAACAACACTCCGTTGTTGGCGATTCCAAAGGGCTGATTGGGCGGGCCGAAGGAACTTGTGTTGTGGAGAGGAATGGGCTTGGGTGCAGGGTCTTGTCCAAGAGTAAGGGTGATGGAAAGAGATTGTTCATCGATTTGGTTGGGGTTATAGCGATTTGGGAAAGTGCCCACTCTATGCTTGGGGATGCCATTCGCCTCCACTTTCAGCTTATTTCCCTCCCAGGTGAATTGAACCCTTGGTTCGTTAGGCAGGGAATGGTTTGCAGGAATCAATACCAATGGCTTTGCTTCAGTTGCCTGATGTTTTCTCGGTGTGGGTGGCCGGCGATGTCCGTGCTCATGGGCATCGCCATTTTCCGATGAAAGGACAAGAATGACGAAGATGAGAATTGTCCGAATCATATAACTAGGAAAAATTATTTTGGATAGAATTCTAATAACTTAAAGAGCTTGCCGAGCAAAAAAGGCACCAATCGTTAATTATGGAAGAACGGGTATCAGTTTCTTCTTACTTGAATCGAGTGCATACTGGGCACCTTCTTCATCGAGTTGTGCCATCATTTGCTTGATCATGGTTTTGAGTTTGTTTGGTTTTTGCTTAGCAAGGTTGGTTTTTTCGTAGGGATCACTCGCCAGATCGTACAACTCATAGAGAGGAAGAGTTTTTTTACCTATTTTAGTCTTATACCGGTAGATCAGCTTCCAGTCTCCTTTCCGATAGGTGGTGAAATAAGAACTCCGGTGGCTATGTGGAAAGTGACAGAGAAAATGATCCGGGCGGTCAGGGTTTTT
>OMJS01000118.1 GCA_900299365.1 Opitutales bacterium | reverse complement strand
TTCCTGAAATAGTAAATATTTCGGTAGAAGCAGGGCAAAACAAAGTAGAAAAAGTAGCCTTGGAAAACTATCTCGGAATGGCGGAAGGTTCTTACACTGTTAAAGAAATTCGTAGCACTGCTCAGAGTACCTCGGTACAAAAATTTAATGAATTGAACCAAGATTCTGGAGAAATCATTCCCGATGATCCTTTTGCTAACGAACATGCTCCAGACGAATTAATTGTTTCTTTCAAAAGTGGTAAAACAACCTTTGAAAATGCTAGCGGCTTGGGAGAAGGGTTCTCAATCAAGCGATCATTAGGCAGTGCAAAGAGACCTGGCCAAACAAGTAAAGCACTCTCTTCATCTAATTTAATTCTTGTGAAAGCTCAGGAAGAAATTGATCTGGTCGAACTTAGTGAGCGTTTAAGCCAAGACCCTGCAGTTGATTATGTAGAGCCAAACTATATTGTCCGTCGCACTAATTTGCCTAACGATCCTGATTTAAGTGACCAATGGGCCTTAGAAAAAATTCAGGCAACAAATGCATGGGAATTGGCTCAAGGATCTGAATCTGTGGTCGTAGCTGTAATTGATACAGGAATTGATTACACCCATCCTGACCTTGAGGGAAACATATGGATAAACAACGGCGAGATTGCCAACAATGGTCTTGATGATGACGGAAACGGATATGTCGATGATATCAATGGTTGGGACTTTGTTAATTCAGACAATGACCCTATGGATGGCCACAGTCACGGCACCCATGTTGCAGGGACAATTGCCGCTGCAACCAATAATGGCATTCAAGTTGCGGGAGTATCTTGGCATACTAAATTAGCCGCTTTAAAATTTTTAGCTGATGGAGGTTGGGGATACACCTCAGATGCTATTGATGCTATTGCTTATTGTGCAGCGATGGACATTCCAATCAGTAATAATAGCTGGGGTGGCGGAGGATACAGCCAAGCTTTGAAGGATGTAATCAACCAAGCGGGAGATAACGGACACCTTTTCTGTGCAGCAGCTGGAAACAGCGGGACAGATAATGACCTAAGCCCTCATTATCCATCAAATTATGATTCCCCTAGCATAATATCGGTTGCTGCCTCTGATCCACAAGACAACCTCGCTTATTTCTCATGCTATGGAAAACTATCAGTCGACTTAGCTGCACCTGGCACAAGTATACTAAACCTCGTCCCCGATGGAGGACTTGCTTACATGAGTGGAACTTCTATGGCCACACCTCATGTAGCCGGGGCTGCAGCTTTGCTCCTTTCTCAAAACCCATCTGCAAAATATCAAGAGTTAAAAAACCTGCTGATGAATTCGGTAGATAAGGTTCAATCATTCCAAGACAAAATGGTTTCAGCTGGCAGGCTGAATTTATTTAATGCCTTGCAAGCTTCTTCCCCAAGTTGGCTAACAGTGACTCCTCCTTCAGGCACGGTAGGTGCAGGTTCCAAGGTCGACTTAGATTTTATCGTTGATGCAACAGACTTTTTTGCTGGTTCAAAACATGCAATTGTTGCTCTTAGTACTAACGATCCATTAGCCTCAATTATCGAGGTCCCTGTTAATCTTACCATCACTGGAGCACCTGAAATCTCGCTCAATCAAACATCCCTGGATTTTGGAGATGTATGGGTCGGAAAAGATAAAACTCTATCCATGAAGGTAAGTAATTTGGGGACTGATAATCTTTATGTATCTAACCTTACTTTTGGACATCGGGACTTTTTCACTGTTACCGAAAGCTTAGCTCTTTCTCCTGGATCTACAGAAGAAATTTTGATCACGGTCAAACCACAAGTGAGAGGAGATATTACAGCTAATTTAAAAGTCCGTTCAAATGATCCACTCAACGAAGAAGTTTCGGTTAATTTAACTGTAAAGGCCCTGACACCACCTTCGATAACTTATGCACCTGCCTCAATTTCTGTAAACCTTGAGCCAGGAGAAAACACTAATGAGCAAATAATCATCACAAATGCTGGTGAAGCAACAGGTGAATGGGATGCACGAATCATTGAAACCAATGTAAAGCGATCACGAAACTTTGATTTCAATCAAATAATCTCAGGACTCAATGCAGTGGGAAGATCTCCAGATTTCTTTAACCCTGGTCATGCACTTATTCTTAATAAGGAAGCATCTTTGAAAAATGAAGATGTACCAAATGCAATTCGCTATAATGGCACGAGCGAAAATGGCCTCGAGGTTGGTGTTCTTGGAGCGGATTATTCGGAAGTTCTCGAGAATATTGGGATGAAATTATCTGAACTAGAAAATGTTGCAGGTGTGACCACTATCAATGTATCTGGGCTAACACCAGTTATCGAAGAAATCGAAGCATTTGATGCGATCATTGTATTTAGCAACTTCTCATATTGGGATAATCAGGCACTCGGTGACCTAATTGAATCGTATGCCACTACTGGCGGAGGTGTTATTACCATGCCTGGAGAAAATTTATTCTTTGCAGACTCAAATAACTGGTCAATGGGAGGTAAATGGAGAAATCAAGGGCTAGCTCTTTTTGAAATGGAATCTGACTATGTAATATCTAATGAATCTCTTGGGGAAATTAATTTACCAAATCATCCATTAGTAGATGGGCTTGGTTCTTTCTCGGGCGATATTAGGATTCTACACCAAAAAGTAAATCCTGGGGCAACTATCGCAGCTTCTTGGGCAGATGGTTCTCCACTTGTTACATTCCGGTCATCCCCAAACCTAGTTGTCGATCTAAATTTTTATCCTAATATCGATTATTGGAATACTGATTCGGATGGTTTAAAACTGATTCAAAATGCCCTTAATTGGACAACTCGTTCCTTTTCTCCCTCTTGGCTTTCAGGAACTCCTCTTGAAGGAACTGTTATAGGAGGATCTGATCAAACTATGGAACTTGTATTCGATGCAACAGGTCTGAGTGAAGGAAATTATAGTGGAGAGGTTCACTTCTCTAGCAATGACCCGGAAAATTCTTTTTTCTCCGTTGAAGTATCACTTGAAGTTCTTGAAAACCAAGCCCCTGTTGCTACTCCGAAAACAATATCGGTAATGGAGGATCAAATGGTTGAGTTCAACTTAGATGCGATTGATCCAGATGGGGATGCATTAACCTATGTAGTAACTCAATTTCCAACTTTCGGATCTTTAGAGGGCAGTGCTCCAAACTTCTCCTACACCCCAGCGAAAAACTTTCATGGATCCGACCATCTTATCTTTAAGGCAACGGATGGAAGAAAAGAAAGTTCACTTACCAAAATCTCTTTCCAAGTCGAAGCAGTTAACGATGTACCATGGGCAGACTCTTTTGAAGTAAATGCATCTGAAGATGAGTTTTTTACAGTAGACTTCCAATATGGAGATATTGATACAGACTCACTAAATCTTCAAATTAGCAGATATCCAAGAAATGGCTTCCTATGGGAAGATAACGGACAATGGCTTTACTTTCCAAATAACCATTTCAACGGAGAAGACTCCCTGAAGTATTTTGTTAATGATGGAGAGTTTGATAGCTCGGAAGCTACTGTTTCAATACGATTGAAGGCTTTAAATGACGCACCTGTCGCAAATAATATGATATTAAATACAAATGAGGATATCCCAGTATCATTTGAACTCTCAGCTACCGATGTGGATAATGACAGTTTAACCTTTCGAATCGTACAAGACCCCACTCATGGGAAACTTACAAACCAAAATAACCAATGGACCTACACTCCCTTTGCCGAATACTATGGTGAAGACTCTTTCAGCTTCCAAGCTTCTGATGATCAGGTGTATGGCAATACTGGGTCGGTAATGGTCATTATTGCCGAGGTGAATGATCCCCCTGTTGTTCAATCATCAACTTTTAAGCTTAAAGAAGATGCAAATATTGCAATCAAGCTGATTGCTTCAGATCCTGAAGGCCAGTCTTTGAACTTTACTATTACCAACGCCCCACAAAATGGTTCAATCACGGGTACAGGCCCAAGTTACAATTACACTCCTTCGAGAGACTTCAACGGTGTTGATTCTTTTGAAGTTCAAGCAAGTGATGGTTACCTGAATAGTGAAGTTGCTAAAATCACTCTCTATGTTGAGTCACAAAATGATGCTCCTTATTTTGAATATAACCTAGCAACTCTTAGCGGTGGAATTCGCGAAACTCCACTGAGGGTGAAATTAGAAGCAAAAGATGTTGATAACGACCAAGTATCAATCTCCCTAAGCACAAGTCCAACTAACGGAACTTGTTATATTGAAAATGAGGAACTGGTATATCTACCATCTGTTGGTTTTAGTGGTGTAGAAAAAATCAGCATAGAATTAGATGACGGTATGCAAAGCGTGATAGAAGAGTTAGCTTTGACCGTAAATTCTCACGAAAACCCATTTAAAATAAGCTTTGATGAACAAAAGGATCCCCTTCTTGTTAATATGCTTTATCAGGCAAACGAAATTCTAATGGTAAATGGAAAGCCTGTATTTCAATTAGAACAATCTGATAACGAAGATTTAATTTCTGCCTCTACTACTGAGGATGGGAACTTCTCCGGACAAGACTTGAGTGAATGGTTAAAAAATGTCGAAGAGTTTCCTGGAGGATCTTTTGTCTTTCATGCCAAAGAAATCGAAAATCGTATACATTGGAAAGTATCCTCTTTTTTGGATCCCGTATCTGGTACAGATATGGATAACAATACTTCCATAGGTGAGGAAGGTGAAACTTCGGGAGATTCCCAAGATGATGCCAATGAAACAAAAGATAGTGAATATGAAGACATCGCTAATGATCCATCAGTGGAAGAACTCCCACTCATCGAAGAATTAGGTTCTAACTGGTATAACGCAGCAGGAATTGGTCTCTTCTTTGATTCTGGAAATGGATGGATTTACCAAGTTGATATGGGTTGGTGCTTTCTTAAGATCTGCCCAGATCAGAAGTCTTTCTGGGTATTTCATGAATCTTTAGGTTGGTTTTGGATGAGTCTGGAATTACCCAACATGCTCTATATGGCAAATGAATCGACCAACGGATGGTACTACTACCCATCTGTTACACTATCTGAAAGTAAATTCATATATGATTATGAAAACCAAGTTTGGTACCAATGGAAAAAATAAGCCGTCTTTTTTAAACCACCCGTGAAAATGAAGTTAAGTTATACTCAAATCGAACAAAAATTGCGTGCAACAAAAGTTTTAGAATTTAAAAATGGTAAATTCTTTGAGTGTTTATTTCCTTATTTAAATGGATCTAAGTTAATCGCTTTCTGAAGAAGTTATTGGTGAAAACCCCATGATGATTATGAGAATCCTCTTAAGCATTACGGTCTTGGGATTCAGTTCATGTAATTCATTTAATTCTCACCATCACATTATTTTAGAACATAATATTTCCATTAGGATAGAAGAAGAGGTTCATAAGTTCTTACAAAATCTTTACGAAGAGGAGCCACTGAATCAGTAAAATAGCGATCCATCTAAGCAGGCCCTGCCCAAGAGGGTCTGCTTTTTTGTAAAATTCGACTCGCAGGAACGCGAAATCTCTTATGAAATTGTATGAGTGGATTACAAATTATCTGATTTTGGGAAGAGATTTGCCGGTAAAATTGGGATTGCCGAATTGATGGAGGATCTGGGGGCTGCCCACTCTTCCGACCCTGCCCCTTTAATGCTTGGTGGTGGGAACCCGGCACACATTCCAGAAATACAGGTTACTGTCCGGAAAAGAATGGAAGCGATTCTTGACCAATCAGGTGAATTCGAGCGGTTGATTGGAAATTACGATACCCCTCAGGGTGCGATGCCCTTTCTCGAAGCACTCGCCGACCTCTTCCAACGAACTTATGGATGGGATGTCGGGCCCGAAAATTTTGCACTCACCAATGGTAGCCAAAATGCTTTTCTGTCACTATTTAATCTGTTTGCCGGAGAATTTAGTGGCGGACGGAAACGCAAAATTATGCTGCCGCTTACGCCCGAGTATATTGGCTATACCGAAGTGGGGCTGACTTCTGATTTCTTCACTGCCCGACGGCCGGAAATCGAAATGCTTGATAATCACCTCTTCAAATACCGGGTTAATTTTGAAGGACTTGAGATTAGTGATAAAATCGGCGCCCTGTGCCTCTCCCGCCCGACCAATCCAACGGGCAATGTAGTGACGGATGAGGAAATCTCCCGCTTACATATTCTTGCGAAGTCAGCTGGGAAACCTCTGATTCTGGACAATGCGTACGGATCACCTTTTCCCTATGCTATGCAAACTGAGGTAACACCAGTATGGGATGAAGACATAGTTCTTTGCCTTAGTCTATCGAAGTTTGGATTACCCACCCTTCGCACTGGTATTGTTTTGGCGAGTAAAGAAATTATCCGTTTGGTATCCCGTATGACTTCGGTATTCAGCCTAGCTCCGGGCAGTTTGGGTCCCGCTCTGGCCCTGGATTTGGTAAGAAGTGGGGAAATTCTACGACTGAGCAAAGATGTCATCCGGCCGTTCTACGGAAATAAATCCAAGCGGGCCGTCAATCAATTGAAGGAGGAACTTAGAGACTTACCTTATGCAATTCACAAACCCGAGGGTGCTCTGTTTCTATGGTTATGGCTCGATCAGTTGCCCATTACTGCAGAGGAACTTTACCAACGCCTCAAAAAGAAAGGTGTCTTGATTGTTCCTGGACATTACTTCTTTCCTGGATTGAACGACCACTGGGATCACAAGGATAAATGCATACGCATAACCTTTGCTCAGGATGATCAAATTGTATCTCGGGGCATTTCGGTTATTGCAGAAGAAATCCGCTCCCTTATCTCAGCTTAATACTGCAAATTTCCAATAACCCATAAAAGATTAAGAAAATCATGAAGTCAGATAGTATATCAATCCCAGAACGCCTAAAACTACTCGAGCGTAAATACAAGTCGATGCAGATTATTTCATTCTCTGCAATTTTGCTTATGGGGGCACTTTTATTTACAGGAGCCGCGAAAAAAGAAGAAATATCAGATCTACTCTTAGCCAAAGAATTACAAATT
>OMJS01000117.1 GCA_900299365.1 Opitutales bacterium | reverse complement strand
GGTTGATTACTACCACTTGCGAATGGCTGATATGCTTTCCCGCCGTAGACCTGCCAATATCGCTTTCCCCAGGCAAGTTGCTATGTACTTATCCCGAATACTTACTGAGCATTCCTTGCAGGAAATCGGTGCCGCATTTGGAGGAAGGGATCACGGGACTGTTATACACGCCTGTAAGACTGTGGAAAATATGATGGATCAAGACGCCTCGATAAAAACGGCAGTGGAGTTGCTCAATGAGCAATTATCCCAGTCCATGTCTTAACTTTATTGACCAAGTCTTGTTGCATTATCTGATATCTTCCTATTAATAGGCGATGATATGAGTGATGAATCAAATCCAAATATTTCGGCTAACCTAGAACCTGAGAAGGATATCTCTGTGAATCCTTCATCTACAGAGCCTAATTCTGAACAGAAGATGGAAATCGCGAAATGGATTGCGGATGGTATGGGACTTTCTGATGTTCAAAAGCGGATTAATCAGGATTTTGGAATCGTTATGACCTATATGGATGTAAGGTTCCTAGTCGACGATCTCGATCTTACACTTACAGATCCGACTAAGCCTGAACCTGCTAAACAAGATGATGATGTAAGCGATTTAATAAATGAAGATCCCTTACCCTCAGGTGGATCGGTGCAGATTGAAGTCGATGGAGTCACTCCACCTGGAGCTATGGCTAGTGGTTCAGTAACTTTTTCGGATGGTGAATCTAAGAAGTGGACAATTGATCAATTTGGCAGGTTGGGGATGACTGGTGGTAAATCAGATTATAAGCCCAGTGATGAAGATGTCATGGAGTTTCAGCAACAGTTAGAAAAAGCACTGAGAGGACCTTCGCTTTAGTCTAAACTTATCCAAAAATCATAAATTGCTAGCCTCCTTGTTAAGAGAGTCTTCCTATTTGGGAGATGAGGCTAATTGCATTAATTGTCCGACTGATTCGAGTAAAACGGGTAATTGAAAATCCTGTTCCTGTGATGGTGGTAAATCCTCTGGCCATGAAAGAAGAGAAGCGAAATCCTCAGTTTCACCCTGAATAAACCGGGTGATTTTTAATTTTCCTAGATTAAGGGCAACCAATTCTCCGGAGGCTGAAATTTCCACTTTATAGTTTTGGGAAATTGAGACTGGGTCGATTCTTTTTAAATTAAACACAGTCCCTTTTTCCGAAGAGGCGGGTGGTTCTAACCACATCCCTTTATGTTCAAAGAAGTGATTTAATAAAACCTCTCTACCTTTGGGTGTAGCAATGTAGGGAATGTCCATGTTCTCTGAAACTTGGCGAACGAAGTCATCAAAGTTTCTGGCAAAATTGAGGTTGAATGAATAATTGAAGGAACCGCCCTGTGCATCTCTTTGAATTTCCATCTGAGGTAAGGGAAAAGCACCCTCACTTTTAAACTTTATGTTTTTACCAGTTGAACTAAAGAGGATGCAATGATTGGGATTAATTCTGTAGGCGAAAACAGTTTTTTCATTTTGCGAAATATGAATTTCAAATTGTTTGCTCTTTTTATCGACTCCAATGAGAAAATGAAATTGGTTTGAGCGGTCCTCTTTGTTCCAGTAACCTTCGATTAAAAAGGCATTCGTTTCTCTCTGCCAACGATCGTAGAGTTTGGTTAATTCCTCCAGAAATAATGCTCTTCGGCTTCCTCTAAATTCGGTTCCATCAAGAAGTGATTGGGCAACTTCTTGCCAAGGTGTTGGATCTTCTAAAGTTGGGTCAGATACCATTTTAAGTACGGTTACTGCACTTTCGCTGTTACCACTAAGAAGGTGAGCCAATGCGGTTGATACCTGGAATTTAGGCAAAACAGAGGACTCATCTGGCAGGCTTGATAGGTAACTAAGTGCTAACTGTGGTTTCGGTGGAACTCCAAAAAGCGAAAAATCGATCATGGATTCCAGGAATGCTGGCGAGTTCTTTTCTTCCTTAGATAGTCGTGAGGTGAAAAATTTTATAAAAAAATCAGTCTTTTGTGTCGAAAGTTCATGAAGCTTGGAAATTTTCTCCATAGAAGAATTTGTGGAGCGACATATTTTAATAAGCGGACTGAACTTCTCATTCTTTTCTTCAGCTACATCAAGGGCATTAGAAAGGCTTTTCTTCAGTTCTTCCTTATCGGTTTGTTGAATAACAAGGTATGAACTGAGGAGAAGAGATGGATCATGCATAAGTTCAGGACCATGGATTCTCGCTAGTAGCATAATAGTATCTGCATATGAATTAGAAAAGTTTTGGTCACTCAAATCTGCCTCATTCAATTTAACTTTTAAAAGCTGAGTTAGTCGGTTGGACCCTTTGTCAAATGAACTAATAAAATGAAGACTTGGTAGAGATCCTAAATATTGGAAAAGTAAAAGATCAGTGCCACGTACAATTGATTTTAAGTCTTCCGCAGCCTTACCCATCATCATGAGATCAAGGGCTAGACGTGGTGATTCTTTGGCCTCAGGATTTTCATCTAAAAATTGATGAGCGAGTTTGAGATAGCCCCCAAAATCTCCTGATTCAATGAATTCTTCATAAAATGGAATCCGGTCATTCGCATGCAGAAAATTGCACAGCAGAAAGATAAATGAAAATGTGGGAAAAGAAAATTTGATCATTTGAAATGTTATCTGGTTTGGAGTTAGGTAAGGTCAACTAAAAGTGCCCAACGCATATTGGAAAATATCTAAAGTTTTAGAAACATCATCTGCAGTATGGGCATTGCTTATAAAACAAGTCTCATAGGAGGAGGGTGGAAGATAAAGGCCCTTATCTAAACATTTATGAAAGAAAGCATTAAAGTATTCGTGGTTTGTAGTGACGGCTTGTTCGAATTGAGTAACCTCTTCTTCACCGAAAAACAGGCAAAACATGGATCCAACTTGGGGAACCTGGAGAGCAATACCTTTGTCTTTAGCCATACTTAGTACACCGGATGCAAGTTCCTGACCTATCTTTTCCAGTTTCTCGTAAGGTTTTGCCTCCTTTAGCAATTTGAGTGAAGCAATTCCTGCGGCCATAGCTAATGGATTGCCACTTAAAGTGCCTGCCTGATAAACGGGACCCAGGGGAGCCAAATGATTCATGATTTCCTCTTTTCCTCCAAATGCACCGACAGGAAGCCCACCACCAATGATTTTTCCCATGGCTGTTAGGTCCGGAATGATTCCGGTTCTTTCCTGTACTCCACCCAACCCTAAACGGAAACCGGTCATTACTTCATCAAAAATAAGAACCACTCCATAGTCGGTGCAAAGTTTGCGTAATCCCTCGAGGTATCCAGGTAAGGGTAGAATCAATCCACAGTTTGCCGGATAGGGCTCCACAATAATAGCAGCGATTTGATCTGTTGTAGTGGCGAGAGTTTCCGAAACTGCATTCAGGTCATTGTAAGGCAAAACGATGGTCTCTCCAGCGAAAGATGCTGGCACTCCTGCACTGTCAGGATTTCCTAGGGTTAATGCACCTGACCCTGCCTTAACCAATAGGCTGTCCACATGCCCATGGTAGCAGCCAGCAAATTTAATAATCTTGTCTCGATTAGTAAATCCACGAGCCAATCGTATTGCCGACATAGTTGCCTCCGTACCACTGTTACACATTCTCACTTTTTCTACGGATGGAACCAATTCCACGATAAGCTCAGCCATTTCCACCTCTGCAGGTCCTGGAGTTCCAAAACTGGTCCCTTTAGATAATGATTCGGCGATTGCTTCGCGGATAATTGGGTGGTCATGTCCATGAATGGCTGGTCCCCAGGTACACACATAATCAATCAACTCTTTTCCATCGGCAGTGTGTAGGTGGCTCCCAGATGCTTTTTCAGTAAAAAAAGGAGTTCCTCCCACCGAGCGAAAGGCCCGGACGGGTGAATTAACTCCACCAGGAATGAGTTGTTTTGCTTTTTCGAATAAGGAAGCAGATGTGGTCATAAATCTTTTTTTAGTTTCTATATTTTTGCACAATAGGCATTCGCCTACCGATACCAAAGGCAAGAGGAGTAATTTTTAGTCCAGGAGCAGCCTGTTTTCGTTTATATTCATTACGATCCACGAGACTGACTATATTTTGAACAATTTCTTTACCGTAGCCTTGTTCAACTAATGACTGAATGGAAAGTCCTTCCTCCACATAGCCGTGAAGAATACCGTCAAGAATTTCATATTCAGGTAAAGAATCACTGTCTTTTTGGTCTGGGCGCAGTTCAGCGGAGGGTGGTTTGTCAATAGTGTTTTGTGGGATGATCTCAAAATCTTTGTTCAGATGCTTTGCTAATTCAAATACCTGAGTCTTGGGCAAATCTGAGATGACTGCCAATCCACCACACATATCCCCATACAGGGTGCAGTATCCCACCGCCAGTTCGCTCTTGTTCCCAGTAGTGAGAAGAAGGGCACCTAATTTGTTGGATACTGCCATAAGTAAAAGCCCACGGCTTCGAGCTTGGAGGTTTTCCTCCGTTACATCGGGGCTCATGCCCTCAAATAAGGGGCCCAGTTCTGCTTCCGCGGAATCGACGATTTTTTGAATGGGTAGCGAGTGGTAAGTAATGCCAAGGTTTTGTGCCAGTTCTCTGGCATCATTCTTACTGTGTTCACTGGAAATGAAGGATGGAAGACTAATTCCAATAATGTTTTCTTGCCCCAGAGCTTCGACCGCAAGAGCTGCTGTTACCGCAGAGTCTATTCCGCCACTTAACCCAATCAGTCCCTTACTGAAACCACTTTTGTATGCATAGTCACGTAAGCCTAGGACAAGAGCCTGCCTTATGCATTCTATGTCATCTTCCTTTTCTTGAACGACTGGGTTTGGGTTTTGAAGGTCGAAAACTTCGCAATTCGGAGAAAACATTGAGCAGCGATGTGTTTGCTGACCACTTTTGTTTAGTGCGAGCGAGGAGCCATCAAAGATAAGTTCATCATTTCCACCAGTTACATTGACATAAACGAGTGGACATTGTACTGCCTTCACCACTTTTTGAAGAATTGATATTCGGGAATCCTTTTTGTGTACATGCCATGGACTAGCCGAAAGATTGATTAATAGATCAAGTTTTTCTGCGGCAAGTTCTTCAATGGGGTTATCCCGATGAAGGGAACCGTCGATATTCCATAAATCTTCACATATAGATACGCCAATTTTCTTACCAGCGTGGTTGAAATATAGCTGGTTTTGCCCGACACAGAAATACCTATCCTCGTCGAATACATCGTAAGTGGGTAACAAGCGTTTTTGAAAAATTTGATCCATTTTTCCAGACGAGCAAAGGGCAGCCGAATTGTGGAAAGGTTTTCCAGACTGGTCTTGAATGATTTCGGGGAACCCAACTAAAGCGGGACAGGAACCCGTTTGAGAGGCAAATTCTTCGAGCATTCGCAAGCAATCGAAACCGAAGTTTTTTTTGAGAAGTAAATCACGCGGAGGATATCCACACAGGGCAAGTTCCGGGAAAACAACTAACTCAGCCCCTTTACCTACAAGTTTATCGTATGCACCTAGTAAAATGTTGAGGTTCCCGGACAAATCTCCAACGGTTGGGTTTATCTGAGCGATACCAACTTTCATTTAATATACTTGTTTTGAAAAGATTCCATGAATACTACTAAACAATTATGGCATTGGATCTGCAAAAAGCCACACAGAAGCCCGTAATTTCCTTCATTTTAGCTTCATCTTCTCCAAGGAGGAAAAAACTTCTTTCTGATTTGATACAAGATTTTTATGTCAAAAACGCCGAGGTAAACGAACTGGATGTTCACCCGGGTGGTCCCAAATACTTAGTGCTCGAAAATGCGAAATTAAAATGCGAAGAAGTCGCGAAATTATTTCCCGATTTCTGGGTCTTAGGGGCCGATACATTGGTGGCTTTGGGGTCCAAGATATTTGGCAAGCCTAGGAATCTTCAAGAAGCTAAAGCCATTTTGATGCAACTTTCCGGTAAAACGCATGAAGTATTTACTGGGGTTTCTTTGATAAATATTTCAAAAGATGTTAACCTTAATGAAACGATTTCCACTTCAGTCACTTTTCGAAGCTTAGACGATGGGATTATCGATACATATTTCTCTAAGGTTAATCCCTTAGATAAAGCCGGTGCATACGGCATTCAGGCATCTTCTGAAATGATTTTGGATTCATACCGAGGGTCATTGAACAATGTGATTGGTTTGCCAACTGAACTGCTTCAGCAATGGTTTGAGAAGTATGACTTAATATAGTTTTCCAAGCTGAGGTTGCGCATTTTCTATTTTTTTGTGTAATAAAATGATATAACCGTAGTCTCTGAATTGATTAAAAAAATATTTATCTTTATTGCTTTTCTTTGGTTTGTTTTTTTGGGAGTCCTTGTATTTCGCGATCAAATTGTAGATTTTCTTGGTCAACCTAAGGAGGAGCAAAAAACAGTACAACATATTCCACCCACGGTTGTTCCCCCCCCAACGATTGAGAACAAACCAATAGAGGAACCCAAACCCGATGTAATCCCATTTCGTCCCTTGCCAGATGCTCCCGTTCCAATCGCAAAGAAAGAAGTTGTTCAAAAGACAGAAGATATAGAAGAAAAAAAACAAGAAGTGGCTATTCCAGCACCAAACCTTGGGACCGAAAATTCAGAAGATATATTCGGGTTGATTTGTACCAAGTTTGAAAGAATTCCTTCGAGGTTCAGATTGATATCATGGGAAGGACAAAAAAAAGTCGAACTTGAAGATCTTAGTAAATTTAATTCAAAAACTAAAAGTTACCCAAGGTTTTGGCTGCGTTTGCGTCTTCCTTACAAAGAATTTATTAATCCTTCCACACAGGAATCTTTTTTCAGACCGACAAATCTTCAGGACCCAAACAAGAGGTTGATTATTCAGTCATTAGAAATAAAAAAAGAGGCTCTTAATTACAGCAGTCGAAGTAATTCAATTGGGTATGTAATCATGCGAGATTTTAAAATAGGTGGTCCTCCTTACCAAATAACCAGTGAAATGGAAAAACCACTAACCACCGCCTACACTATTCAATTTGAACAAAGCATAGGTCCCCAAAAATTCTTCCATGATCTAACAGGTAAACCAAATGGACATCCTTTCGGTGGGTGGGGATTTGAGTATAAAATAACCAAGCAAAACTTTGCCCAAAATAAAATAAAGGTATTGAGAAAAGACCAAAAGACCGGCAGGTTGAGTTCAAAGGAACTTGAAGGTCCCTCATCCCTATAATCCCATTAGTAGATGAATAAATTATTATATCTTACCCTGTTTTCTTTGCTTTTTTTAAAGCTGTGCTTTGGTCATTCGGAAAAGGAGGGTTTCGACCGATGGATTAATGTAAATGGACATGGAGAAGTTAGTGCACCTCCCGATATGGC